>NZ_MCBT01000010.1:0-2420 GCF_001735525.1 Shewanella colwelliana | reverse complement strand
TGACCGAAGCACAACAGCTCATGTTAATAGTCCAGGATGAAGTGCAGCTCGATGTGAAGAGTTTTTAGATAATAAAGATATCGGCTTTGTGCCGTGAACAGATGTTAGCCGAGATAAAAATCCACATCTTCCCGTTCACTAAATACGGCATCATGGTTGAGGGTAAAGAGATAAAATTGATGCCTGGAATGGCGGTGACCGCCGAAGTGCAAACGGGCAAGCGACGAATCATCGAGTTCTTTATGGCGCCGTTACTTAGATACCGGCAAGAGAGTATTAGGGAGCGTTAAGTATGAATTTCAACAATAACCTATCGAGGCGGCCATGATCGGCATTTTAACATTTATTTTTCTAATTTTTTTCGTGTTTTTTGTCCGTTGGTTTGCCAAGTGGTGCACTGAATTTGTGCCCGATGGCCCAGCGAAACGTTATAGCTTTTGGGGCGTGATAGCAGCATGTATGTTCATCCTCTTAGGCGATGAGGTCGTAGGGGGAATTCAGTTTGGTTACCTGTGTTATTTATCTCCAAGACTAGAGGTGTTAACGGATGAGCTTGAAGGTAGAAGGATTAGATCTACATCCAGTATAACGGAAGTAAAGCTATCACCTGTAAAAATCAAAGAAGAGCTGGTGGTTATGAAAGATGTGGACACAGGACAACCTATTTTTAAATATTCATATTATCGTTTTTACGGTGGCTGGTTGGCACATTGGACCAATTTTAATGGCTTTAAAGGACCCTATTTTTATTCTAACACCTGTAATCAAGGTTCAGGTAGTAAGCTATTAATTATTAATAATAATATAGTAGTGGAAGAATAACGTTTTAAAAATTAAATACTTGATTTTAGATAAGGGATTATAAGATGACAGATATTAGAGAAGCGTATATCAATGCACTGTTAGCGGATGCAGCATATGCCGTTAACAAAGTGATAGAAAATGATGACAAGACTCCACAAGAAAAATTATTGGATGATCTTTCCGACCGACTAGGTGAAAGTTTAGCCCATTATGTTGTCGCTAACTTCGAACTCGATTTTGATTCCATCATTAATACCAGTGAAGTTGTAGGCACAGGATTTGATGCCAGTGTCTGACCAAGAACAAAAAATAATCATAGGCACAGTCAGTGGCGTTGTGACCGAAGCACAACAGCTCATGTTAATAGTCCAGGATGAAGTGCAGCTCGATGTGAAGAGTTTTTAGATAATAAAGATATCGGCTTTGTACGTGAACAGATGACAGCCGAGATAAAGATCCACACCTTCCCGTTCACCAAATACGGCATCATCGATGGCGAGGTGACTTCAGTATCTAACGATGCCACCGTCGATGAGCAGCGCGGCTTAATCTACGGTATGCGCCTCAAGATGAAACAGAGCACCATCATGGTTGAGGGTAAAGAGATAAAGCTGATGCCAGGAATGGCAGTGACCGCAGAAGTGCAAACGGGCAAGCGACGTATTATCGAGTTTTTTATGGCGCCGTTATTGAGATACAGACAAGAGAGTATTAGGGAGCGTTAAGTATGAATTTCAACAATAACCTAATTAACAATAAGATATCGAGGCGGCCATGATCGGCATTTTAACATTTATTTTTCTAATTTTTTCCGTGTTTTTTGTCCGTTGGTTTGCCAAGTGGTGCACTGAATTTGTGCCCGAAGGCCCAGCGAAACGTTATAGCTTTTGGGGCGTGATAGCAGCATGTATGTTCATCCTCTTAGGCGATGAGGTCATAGGTGGTATTCAATTTGGTTACCTATGTTATGCCGGTCCCGGGCTTGAGGTGTTAGTGGATGATCTTGAGGGACGAAAAGTAAAAGGTACTTCCAGTATGACGGAGATAAAGCTATCTCCTATAAAAATAAATGAAACAAAAATTGTTATGAAAGATGTAGGTACAGGTGAACCTGTTTTTGAATACTCACTTTATGATGCTGAGGGTGGCTGGTTGACGCACTGGATCAATTTTAATGGCTCATCAGAATCTTTTTTGTATTCTGATGGGTGTTATCGAGATCTAGGGATTAATGAATTGATCCTTAAAAATAATATGGCAAAAGAAAAATAGCTATCAATTAACATTTGAATACTTGATTTGAGATAAGGGATTATAAGATGACAGATATTAGAGAAGCATACATCAATGCACTGTTAGCTGATGCGACGTATGCAGTGAAAAAAATTAAAGAGGGTGATTTAGACCCACAAAAAACATTGGTTAAAGATCTTACCAAACGACTCGGTGCTAGTTTAGCCCACCATGTTGTTGATAATTTTAAACTTGATTTAGATTCAATTATCAATACCAGTGAAATTGCAGGCACAGGATTTGATGCCAGAGTCTGACCAAGAACAAAAAATAATCATAGGCACAGTCAGTGGCGTTGTGACCGAAGCACAACAGCTCATGTT
>NZ_MCBT01000009.1:0-151075 GCF_001735525.1 Shewanella colwelliana | reverse complement strand
GCTATGCGGGATCGAACCGCAGACCTCCTGCGTGCAAGGCAGGCGCTCTCCCAGCTGAGCTATAGCCCCATTTACATGCAGTCAAACAAATATATCGAATGCCAAATAATTTTGGCGAAGCCAAATCGAGTTTAGTCAAGGCAACTTGTTGCGACGTTTAGTTCACTAAACGAGTAACAAGTTAACGTAGAATAAACGAAGATTTGGTGGGTCAGAGTGGACTTGAACCACCGACCTCACCCTTATCAGGGGTGCGCTCTAACCAGCTGAGCTACAGACCCATTCTTTTTGGTTATTTAACTCTAATTGAATCAAATCCCTCAAAAATCATCTTTCGATATTTTTGCTCTTTCTTTCTATCAAGTAATCTGTGTGAACACTCAACAAACATTAAGTTAGTCGTATAGGTAAGGAGGTGATCCAGCCCCAGGTTCCCCTAGGGCTACCTTGTTACGACTTCACCCCAGTCATGAACCACACCGTGGTAAACGCCCTCCCGAAGGTTAAGCTATCTACTTCTGGTGCAGCCCACTCCCATGGTGTGACGGGCGGTGTGTACAAGGCCCGGGAACGTATTCACCGTGGCATTCTGATCCACGATTACTAGCGATTCCGACTTCATGGAGTCGAGTTGCAGACTCCAATCCGGACTACGACAAGCTTTGTGAGATTAGCTCCACCTCGCGGCTTCGCAACCCTCTGTACTTGCCATTGTAGCACGTGTGTAGCCCTACTCGTAAGGGCCATGATGACTTGACGTCGTCCCCACCTTCCTCCGGTTTATCACCGGCAGTCTCCCTAAAGTTCCCACCATTACGTGCTGGCAAATAAGGATAAGGGTTGCGCTCGTTGCGGGACTTAACCCAACATTTCACAACACGAGCTGACGACAGCCATGCAGCACCTGTCTCAGAGTTCCCGAAGGCACTAAGCTATCTCTAGCGAATTCTCTGGATGTCAAGAGTAGGTAAGGTTCTTCGCGTTGCATCGAATTAAACCACATGCTCCACCGCTTGTGCGGGCCCCCGTCAATTCATTTGAGTTTTAACCTTGCGGCCGTACTCCCCAGGCGGTCTACTTAATGCGTTAGCTTGAGAACCCAGTGTTCAAGACACCAAATTCCGAGTAGACATCGTTTACGGCGTGGACTACCAGGGTATCTAATCCTGTTTGCTCCCCACGCTTTCGTACATGAGCGTCAGTCTTTGTCCAGGGGGCCGCCTTCGCCACCGGTATTCCTTCAGATCTCTACGCATTTCACCGCTACACCTGAAATTCTACCCCCCTCTACAAGACTCTAGTTTGCCAGTTCGAAATGCAGTTCCCAGGTTGAGCCCGGGGCTTTCACATCTCGCTTAACAAACCGCCTGCGTACGCTTTACGCCCAGTAATTCCGATTAACGCTTGGACCCCTCGTATTACCGCGGCTGCTGGCACGAAGTTAGCCGGTCCTTCTTCTGCGAGTAACGTCACACCTAAACGCTATTAACGCTTAAGCTTTCCTCCTCGCTGAAAGTGCTTTACAACCCGAAGGCCTTCTTCACACACGCGGCATGGCTGCATCAGGCTTGCGCCCATTGTGCAATATTCCCCACTGCTGCCTCCCGTAGGAGTCTGGGCCGTGTCTCAGTCCCAGTGTGGCTGATCATCCTCTCAGAACAGCTAGGGATCGTCGCCTTGGTGAGCCATTACCTCACCAACTAGCTAATCCCACCTAGGTACATCCAATCGCAGAAGGCCCGAAGGTCCCCTCTTTTCCCCCGTAGGGCGTATGCGGTATTAGCAGTCGTTTCCAACTGTTATCCCCCTCGACTGGGCAGTTCCCTAGGCATTACTCACCCGTCCGCCGCTCGTCAGCAAATTAGCAAGCTAATTCCTGTTACCGCTCGACTTGCATGTGTTAGGCCTGCCGCCAGCGTTCAATCTGAGCCATGATCAAACTCTTCAATTAAAGTTTTTTTGCTCGACTACGTCGAACTGCTCAATGAATTCTACTGTTTCTCATTCACTGCGCTCATAAAGAAGCAGTGAACTCGATACTTACACTCTTGTAAAAACATGAGCGTAAGCCATATTGCTATGAACACTCATCTTACATTGAGTAAAATTTTTGATTGCTTTACATCCGAAGACAGAAAAGCAATTTCGAATAACTCAACACCTGTGAGTGTCCACACAGATTACTTGATAAATTGTTAAAGAGCGTTAGCACATCTCGGTAGTTCCAAGTGGCTAGGGCTGCGTATTCTACGTATTACGCAGCTTGCGTCAACCCCTTTTATTCGATTGTTTTCCCAAAAGCACTCAAACGCTCAAATGTTAAACAAACCGTCTATTATGCACCCATTTGGGGAGCCTTTTACTTAATAGTAGTAATCAAAGCGACTTTAAGTAAGCGGGTACGTCAGCAATTGAGTCTAAAACAACGGTCGCTGCAGCAATTGCCTCATCGGTCACCTCTTTACCTGTACGCACTAAAATGCGTGTAGGCACACCAGCGGCCTGAGCCGCCAACATATCATCGCGCTTATCGCCCACCATTACTGACTGAGTCAGATCAAGCTTTAAAAACAGTGCCGCACTATTAAGCATGCCAGGTTTGGGCTTACGGCAATCACAGTCTATTTTGTATTCACCAAGCCCTTTCTCACTGTGGTGCGGACAATAATAGATACCGTCAAGCTCAACCCCTTTGTCAGCAAAGTTCCAATCCATCCACTCAGTCAATGTGTGAAATTGATCTTCACTATAGAGCCCTCTTGCGATACCAGATTGATTCGTCACAACAGCGAGTTTATATCCCATCTGCTTTAACGCGACACAGGCTTCAAATACGCCCTCTACATATTCAAAGTCATCAACCTGATGGACATAGCCATGGTCTATATTGATCACACCATCTCTATCTAGGAATACAGCAGGATTCACAGGAAATACCCCAAATTAGGTCAACGTAAAAAATCTGGTGTTATTATCACACCAGAATCAGTAAATTGCACCGCAGAATCAGTAAATATGTCAAACTTTGCTAGCAGTGAATAAAATATACAAATATAGTATTCGTTATTCTGATTAGATAAGAGCCGTTTCGATGACATCACTCTATGACCAACGCCGACATGCACTAATGAATGCATTACCTGACGACAGTTTTGTGCTACTTGCTGGCTATCAGCAAAAAGTTCGCAGTAAAAATATCAAGTATCATTTTCGTCAAGACAACGATTTTCTTTATCTGACTGATTTTAATGAACCCGATGCGGTCGCGTTGCTATATAAAGATAGCCATGATCAGATTCATTACACCTTACTGTGTCGCCCTAAAGACTCGGCTCAAGAGGTGAGTTTCGGTGAACGAGCAGGAGTTGAAGGAGCCGTAACAAAGTATGGGGCTACTGCCGCCTATGATATCGCTGAATTGGAAACCGTGATAGGCGAACAGTTAACTCATCAGCATCATCTGTTCATCAGTGATGAACTTGGTCGATTCAAAGATAAAATTATTTCATGGAGTAATCTACAGCGAACCAGCACCTCCTTTGATACACCAAAGTGTTATCGCACCATTACCCCATTAGCTAAAATTTTGCATCCGTTAAGAGTAATAAAAGATGCCATAGAGCAACGCGCGATTAAAGCCGCCGTGGCCGCCTCTATTGATGGTCATGTCGCGGTGATGCGCGCTTGCAAGCCGAGCATCAATGAAGCGCAATTGGCTGCTCGCTTTAATTATGAGATTGCCAAGCACGGTGCTAACGAAGTGGCCTACCCTAATATCGTCGCATCCGGTAACAATGCATGCTGCTTACATTACGAGGAAAACTGTAGCCAAACCCTGTCTGGGCAAATGCTGTTAATCGATGCCGGTGCAGAGCTGAATCATTATGCTTCAGATATCACTCGCAGCTACCCAGTAAACGGTAAGTTCAGTGCTGCCCAAGCCACTATCTACCAAATTGTTCTTAACGCACTAGATGCTGCCATCGCTCAAGTAAAACCCGGCACAGCTTGGAATACCCTCTATGATACCTGTATGCGTGTGATGGCCGAGGGACTTTTAGAGACGGGTCTGCTGCAAGGTAGCATTGAAGAGGTGATGGCAACGCAAAGTTATAAGCGCTTTACTGTGCATAAAACGGGGCACTGGTTAGGCATGGATGTTCATGATGTTGGCCCATACCATGATAACAATGGCCAGTGGCGAACATTAGCTACTGGCATGATATTTACCATCGAACCTGGGATCTATATTCCAGAATCCTTTGATGATGTACCGCAGGAATATCGTGGCATGGGTATTAGGATCGAAGATGACATTCTCGTCACCCTAGAGGGTCATGAAAACTTGTCTGCTGCTGTGCCTCGTACCATTGCAGCGATTGAAGCTATGATGAATAGCGACGAATAAGTGAATGCTGGCATCGTTTCATCTGGCTTAATACAACTGAATAGCGCTGCCGCTGTACTCCTAGTAACCAGCGGCACTGGCTTGTTCACGCTATAGCCATACATATTGCAATAGCCCTAACCTAATATCCTAGCCATCCGTTGCTGCACTTGCGGCAGCAGTGCTAACTCAAACCAAGGGTGACGCTTTAACCAGATGTTATTTCGTGGACTAGGATGGGGCAACGCAAGCATGCTGTCACCGCTGCTAGCCCAGTTGCTAACGCGCTCAGTCACCGTTTGCTTATTATTAAAATAGTAATCTTGTGCGTATTGCCCAATAACAAGTGTGAGTTCGACGTTAGTGAGTTGCGCCAGTAATTTTTCTCGCCACTTATCGGCACAGGCTTTTATCGGTGGCAGATCGCCACTTTTACCTTTACCTGGATAACAAAAAGCCATCGGTAATATCGCGAACAGGTTTTCATCATAAAACTGCGCCTTGGTCACACCCAGCCACTCACGTAACCGTGCACCACTTGCGTCATCAAACGCAATGCCACTTTTATTAGCGGCTGCGCCAGGCGCTTGCCCAGCAATAACAATTCTGGCCTTAGGTGAAATTTGTACAATTGGCCTCGCCTCTTTCGGCAACAGCTCTGCACATTCTCGGCAAGCTTTTAGCTGGTTTACCAACTGATTAATATTTTCCATAAAACATAGTCAATTAAAATACAGAGGATAGCTTAGCCTGAAGAAGGCCTGATTACACTGTCGATTGGCATTGAGCAACCACACAAAAGAGACGAAATCATTAGATTTCGTCTCTTGCCTCACCACCCACTCGAACTGTTCGTCGAACATTTAACACTGCCTAGCACTAGCCAAATCTTTCTATCCTATATGGATGCATCGCGATATCGGTTTCAACATCTGTCACTTGTTGAGTCAGTAACTGAGCGCTTATCGCCGCCCAAGTCAGTCCGAGATGCTGATGACCAAAAGAGAAAAAAACATTTGCATGCTTAGGCGAGCGTCCCACGACAGGTAAACTATCAGGCATAGATGGCCTAAATCCCATCCAGCGCTGCCCATCTTCAATCTTAGCGCTAGCCAACACCTCTGGTAACAGTGCCTTGGCATGAGGTAGCAAGCAGTCAGCTCTCGCTGCCACTAATGGCGCCACTAATCCGCCAAATTCAACCGTACCCGCTAGCCGTGTGCCTTGGGCCATCGGCGTGATAATAAACTTTCGCTCAAACGAGGCAACGGGCCTTGATAAACGGCTATTTTGCGGCATCATCAAATGATAGCCGCGCTCCGTTTCCAATGGCACAGAAAACCCCAGTTGTTTAGCCAAAGGTTTAGACCAAGCGCCGGTGCAGAGCAGTACCTTGTCAGTGATGATTTGGCTCCCCGCTGCAGTTTCAACCTGAATGTGCGCAGTATCATTGCTTGTCACACTGTTGACGGTTTCAAGCAGTAGTTCACCACCTCGCTCAATAAAAGTATTGGCTAGCGCCTCACACAGCGCGGTAGGGTCTTCAGTGTGACCAACGTCAGTAAAATAGAGCGCATAAGAGACATTTTCGCTGAGATCGGGTTCCAATAACCTCGCATCATGACCACTTATTAGTTTTACTGTCACGCCAGCATCGGCATAGCTATCATAAGTTTTTTGAATCACATCGTAAGGCGTCGTTTCAAAAACCAACAAGCTGCCATTCAATGTCAGTAATGATTCACACTGACACGTTTTAACCAAGGCCTGCCATGCTGCGATACTCTGTTGATTAAGGGCTTTAATCCCTTGGCTGTTCGTCCATCGTTTGCTCGGCAACATATTGTGTAGAAAACGCATAAACCAGGGTAACGCACGATGAAAATAGCGGGGTTGAATACGAAATGGCCCAAGGGGGTCAAGTAGCATCCCTGGTAACTTAATTAGCATCGCAGGGTCGGCAAGTGGAAATACCTGCTCAGTAGCAAAGTGGCCGGCATTACCCGACGATGCACCAGCAGCGACACCCTCTTTATCGACAAGCGTGACCTTAAATCCCGCCTGCTGCAATGCGATAGCATTCGCGAGACCGATAACACCAGCACCGATAATAGTTACTCGTTCTTTATCTGAAATTGGGTTCATTTTACTGTCCATTTTGCTCGCCATTAACGCAACATAAAACCATCTTGAAACTGATCATCACCATCAACAAAAAATTGATGACGCCCAGTAATAAAAGAGCGCCCAGAGACTTCGGCGATAACGGCAGCCTTGCCGTTAAAGTCGGTTTTCTCTATCGCAGTCACTTGCATACACCCATCGACAATACTTTCAATATGTAAACACTCACCCAGCGCCACTTCGCCTTTCGCTCTTAGCAGCGCAATACGACCGGCAACCCCCGTGCCCGTTGGCGATCTGTCTACTTCACCATCGGCAAACACACATACATGGCGTGAATGAGACCTTGTGTTGGTGGTTTCATTAGAAGTAAAAATAGTGCCATAAAGAAAACTTAAATCCTGCTCTAGCGGATGAACTAATGGGTGAGCTGCCATTACAGCCAGTTTAATGCGCCGGCCTAAGTCGATTAACTGCGCCACATTCTCGGCACGGCAATTAATACCTAAAGCATCGGCATCAACATACGCATAGTAGGCGCCGCCAAAACCTATGTCGTAATTGACTTCACCGAGCCCTTCGACCGTCACGGAGCAATTAAGGGCTTCAGCCCAGGAGGGAACGTTGTGAAAACTCACCACCAGCTTACCGGTTTGGTCACGATAGGCACTCGCTGTGATCAAACCTGCGGGCGCATCGATTTTTATTATTTTCCGTTCACGACCTACTTCTATGTTACCCGTCTCAACAGCCACTTTTACTATGGCCAAAATTCCATGCCCGCACATACTGCTATAACCTTCATTGTGCAAAAACAACACACCAAAGTCTGCCCCTTCGGTAACTGGGGGCGTCAGCAATGCGCCGTACATATCGGCATGCCCTCTTGGCTCGTGCATCAATAGTTTTCTATAGCGGTCCAAATGCTCAGTCACATACTGGCGCTTCTCTAAAATAGTGTCGCCAACAATCTCTGGATAACCCGACGTAATTATTCGCAATGGCTCACCTTCGGTGTGTGCGTCTAGCGTAGTGAATTGTTGACACTTATCCAGCCAAGTTGGACTTAAATCTAATAGATGCATCGAGACCTTCTTTTTTATTATTTGTATGCAATATATAGTATTTGCTTGTAGACAAAAAATGCTATTTCACAACTATTATTACAACTAGGGGTTTTCTTTAACCAAGAATTGTATACAATATACTATAAGTTTTTGGGGAAATCCAAAATTTGATACTAATTTTTAAGCGTCATTTGCGCTGATTTATCTATAGAGGTCATAACATGAAAGTAAACTGGCAAGGTGTATTCCCAGCAATCTCAACCCAATTCAATGACGATGGGTCTATTAATTACGAATCAAATGCGAGAATGCTAGAAGACCTTATTAGCGACGGTATTGATGGCATCATTGCACTGGGCACTATAGGTGAAAACGCCTCATTGAGTGCAGAAGAGAAGCGTGAGTTTATTAAGCATACTGTTGAAACCGTCAAGGGCCGTATCTTAGTGTTGTCTGGCTGTACCGAAAACACCGCGCAACAAGCCGCCCAATATGCACAAGATGTCGAAACCTTAGGTGTAGATGGTCTTATGCTATTACCTGCAATGGTATACCGTGGTACTGACCGTGAGGTGATTGCACATTATCAATATGTTGCTCGCGCAACTAAACTGCCAATCATGATCTACAACAACCCAGTAAGCTATGGTGTTGATATCAATCTTGAAATGACTGCGATTTTAGCTGAAGAAGAAAACATCGTGGCGATCAAAGAGTCGACCACTGATACCCGCCGTCTCACTGAGCTTCAAAGCCGTTTTGGCGATCGTTTCAACATCCTTTGCGGCGTCGACGATATCGCACTAGAAAGCCTACTACTTGGTGCAACAGGCTGGATCTCAGGTCTAACTAACGTCTTCCCACGCGAATCAGTTACCCTATTTAAACTCGCCCGTGAAGGCCGTATTGAAGAAGCACGTGAGATCTATCGCTGGTTCATGCCTTTGCTACGCTTAGATACCATTCCAACCTTGGTTCAATGCATTAAATTTGCAGAGCAAATTGTTGGCCGTGGCAACGAAAATGTGCGTCTACCGCGCATGACATTGGTGGGTGAAGAGCGTGCCTACGTTGAGCAAGTGATTGCCAACGCCATGGCAACACGTATCGATCTTGACAAATACAACGTCAACTAACGACTTCGGAGTATGGCATAGATGTTAAAAGGAACTTACTTTTGCGTCGATGCTCATACTTGCGGTAACCCTGTCCGTTTGGTCACCAGTGGCCATCCGGACCTTAAGGGACGCAATATGAGCGAAAAGCGTCAGCATTTCTTAAACGAATACGACTGGATTCGTAAAGCGCTGATGTTTGAACCTAGAGGCCACGACATGATGTCTGGTGCCTTTCTTTATCCACCCTGCAGCGACAACGCTGACGCGTCCATTCTCTTCATAGAAACAAGTGGCTGCTTACCCATGTGTGGTCACGGCACAATAGGCACGATCACCGCAGCCATCGAGTCAGGTCTTCTGTGTGCTAAAACGCCAGGTAAATTAACCATAGATGTCCCCGCCGGCCAGATTAATATTGACTACCAACAAACAGGACAAAAGGTTGATTGGGTTAAAATATATAATGTGCCTGCCTACCTCGCTCATCAAGATGTAATACTTGATATCCCAGGTCTTGGCCCCTTAAAGATTGACGTATCCTACGGCGGTAACTACTACGCCATAGTCGACCCGCAACAGAACTTTCCTGGATTACGCCACTGGAGTGCGGGTGACATACTGCATTGGAGCCCCATCGTACGTCAGATAGCGCACGAACAATTGGTCTGCGTACATCCTAACGACCCCACCGTCAATGGCGTCTCTCATGTGCTTTGGACAGGCGATACCATTAGCGAAGGCTCAAACGGTGCCAATGCCGTATTTTATGGCGACAAAGCGATAGATAGGTCACCTTGCGGTACAGGCACTAGCGCCCGTCTTGCCCAACTCTACGCCAGAGGCGAATTAAAAGTAGGCTCTCAATACACCCACGAAAGCATTATCGGTAGTCAGTTCATTGGTCGAATCGAGAGTGCCGTAAAAGTCGGCGAATTTGAAGGGATCATGCCAAGTATTCAAGGTTGGGCTCGCATCATAGGTCAAAACGCGATCACCGTTGATGACGACGACCCCTACGCCTTTGGCTTTCAAGTGGTATAGACCAATACGGATTTAGCCCAACATAGAATTAGGACAATATAATGACACAGCAAACAGACATTCAACTGAGCGGACAGCATTACATTAACGGTCAATGGTGTGGCCAAGCAGCGCAATTTAGCAGTTTTAACCCTGTAACGAACAAACCTCTCAATTGGACATTTGCCGAAGCGACACCCGAAGAGGTTAATGCCGCAGCCCTTGCAGCCAAACAGGCGTTCACGAGTTATCGCAGTACAACGCCAGCACAGCGCGCCCAATTCTTAGAGACCATCGCCAGCAATATCGAAACCGATATTGAAGCCATTACCCAAACCGCCCACCTTGAAACTGGCCTGCCGATGATGCGCCTGCAAGGTGAGACAGGCAGAACCTGCGGTCAGCTGCGTCTATTTGCTGCAAACTTACGTGAGCCTATTGAGCACTTTGTTGCTGATTTGGCGAACCCTGAGCGACAACCTCTCCCTAAAGCCGATACGCGCTTAGGTGTATTGCCCCTTGGTCCTGTGGCTGTATTTGGTGCCTCCAATTTTCCGCTGGCGTTCTCGACCGCTGGCGGCGACACCGCCTCAGCATTGGCGGCGGGATGTCCTGTTATTGTAAAAGGCCATCCCGCTCACCCTGCTACCAGTGAGTTAGTCACCCGTGCTATCGCTAATGCCATCACACAATGTGATATGCCTGCTGGGGTGTTCAATCTCATTCAAGGCGGTCAGCCACAAACATCCACCGCATTAGTTAACGCACCGCAAATTAAGGCCGTGGGTTTTACAGGTTCGTTAAAGGTGGGTCGTATCTTGGCCGATCTTTGTGCGGCGCGCTCAGAGCCAATCCCCTTCTATGGTGAACTAGGGTCAACGAACCCTCAGTTTCTTTTACCAGCCATATTGGCTGAGCAGGCAGAACAGTTAGCCACAACCCAAGTACAATCAATGATGATGGGTCATGGACAATTTTGTACCAGCCCAGGGCTTATTATTGCGACTAAGGGGGAAGCCCTAGATCGCTATGTTGCAACCATGGCCACCAGCATTGCTGAGCAAGCAGCCAGCGCTATGTTAACCCCAGGGATTGCCGCAACCTATCAGGCACAAGTTGACGCCTTACTCAGCGATAGCACTGCCACGCTCATCGCTCAAGGTGGCGCAGCAGAGGCAAGTCACCAGACTCGCCCTATCGCAATTAGTGTCAGTGCAACTCAATATTTGGCAACGCCAGCCCTGCAACAGGAAGTGTTTGGTCCATGTGCTGTCGTCGTTAAATGCGATGATGCGGAGCAGCTGCAAGCGTTGGCTGAGCAACTCGAGGGACAGTTAACCGCAACCATTCATGGCACGACGGCAGAATTGGCTTCGGCACAAACACTGATTGAAGCGGTTAGTTATAGTGTCGGTCGTTTAATTTTCAATCAAATGCCGACCGGTGTTGAGGTATGCCATTCGATGAACCATGGTGGACCTTATCCCGCCAGCACCGATGGTCGTAGTACCTCTGTTGGTAGCGCGGCAATCACAAGATTCCAACGGCCTATCTGTTATCAGAATATGCCCGCAGCACTGCTACCTCAGCAGCTTCAAGATGGACACCCCAAGCTGCAGCAATTTTAGAAGACACATTTTATATAAGGGAAACCACGGTTTCCCTTTATTTATAGTGTTATAAGCGGTAATCTTATGCGGATCACATATAATAACGAATAGACATAACGGAAACTATGAGCCGAACAACGCCAATCGTTCATAAAACACGCACACAAGTTGTAGTTGAAGTCTTAAGAGAGAAAATCCTCTCTGGCGAAATTGCCGCTGGTGAACCATTGCGTCAAAGCGCATTAGCCGAAGCGCTAAATGTAAGTCGTATTCCAGTTAGAGAAGCATTACTGCAACTTGAAGCTGAAGGGCTAGTTAAGTTTGAAGCCCATAAAGGTGCGACGGCAACTGAACTATCAGTAGAACAAGTCACTGAGCTTTTTGAACTGCGTGCCCTCATTGAAACCGACCTGTTGGCCAAGGCTATTCCCAATATTACCGATGAGCTATTGGAACAAGCTGAAGGTTACTTAAATGAACTTGAAGCCGCCTTCAAAGAGGAAGATGCGGTAAGCAGTTGGAGCGAACTCAATACCAAGTTCCACACCTGCCTTTATCAAGCCGCAAACCGCCCTCACACGCTGGAAGTGGTGCATGGTTTAAACACCAATTGTGACCGTTATATCCGTCTTCAACTCCTGCTCGCAGGGGGTATTCCTCGCGCGGCACAAGATCACCGAGATCTGCTAGACTATTGTAAGACCCAGCAGATTGATAAAGCGATCGTATTATTAAAAGATCACATATTACATGCAGCAGCCGCAATTCGTGAGCTAGTTGCTCAACAAGTGGACTAGGTCACGGTCGACTGGTCAACTTCTTGCTAGGCTTATTAAATTAGTTCGATAAGGCAGAGCTTTGGTTCTGCCTTTATTATTTTTGAGAGAATATCAGATGCAGTACGCCACCATTACTGGCTGGGGAAAATGTGTACCTCCAGCAACGCTTACCAACCATGACCTTGCCACCTTTATCGACACATCAGATGAATGGATTAAGCCGCGTACAGGGATAAGCCAACGCCACATCAGCCATGTCAACACATCAGAGTTGGCATCTGTCGCCGCCAAGCGCGCACTGGCCGCAGCAGGACTAGAAGGCAGTGACATAGATCTCATCATCTTAGCAACGGCTAGCCCAGATACATTAATTCCTAACATTGCCTCTACCGTACAAGCCAACATTGGCGCGAGCTGTGGGGCGTTTGATATTAATGCTGCATGCAGTGGCTTCTTATATGGGCTTGGCCTTGCCAGCTCTCAGATAAAAAGTGGCCAATCAAAAAAAGTATTGGTGATTGGTGCTGAGCGCCTCTCTTTCTATCTAGATTGGTCACGCCGTGAAACGGCCGTGCTATTTGGTGATGGCGCGGGCGCTGTGGTTGTCGAAGCGACTGACCAACCAGGTGGCGTATTAGGTTATGAGTTAAATAACGATCCAGCGGGTCGTGATATCCTCAAGGCTGGTTTCGGTACCGCAATGGACAGATTCAACGCTGCCTCATTAGATTTTTATATCGAGTTTAATGGACAAGAGATCTTCAAGCGTGCCATTGCCGGAATGGGTAAACTCAGCACTAAAGTGCTTGAGAAATGTGGTGTTGATAAAGAGGAAGTGGATTGGGTTATTCCTCATCAAGCCAATGAACGCATAATCGATACCCTGATTAACCGCATGAAAATACCTAAAGAGAAAGCGGTCGTTAATATCGCCAACTACGGTAATACTTCTGCGGCAACAATTCCTATTGCAATATGTGATGCGCTAGAGAAAGGGATGATTAAGCCTAATCAAACCATCCTATCCTGTGCATTTGGTGCAGGATTAACCTCGGCAGCCGTACTCTTTAAATGGGGCGACCGCGTCACTCCAATCAATCAGTCAGATGCTGAGCTGCCACCTTGTGAGCAAACAGGTATTGAGCTGGTTGCAGGCGCAGTAAAACACTTCTGTGGCTAAGTAGCCTCAAACAAAAAAACCGGCATTCGCCGGTTTTTTTGTTTACGATGATTTAAAAACGCGCCACCAAGATTATTGCCGTTAACGTATCTCATCCCAATAGATGGCCTGATTAAAGTAGCTGCCGAGCTTTTTATTCAATTTGTCAAAGCTTGAAATAGCCACTTCTTCGCCTGTCATACAAGACCACACATAACGATGGCAGTTATTGTCAAACAGATCATAGTCACGATACTGATAGATGCTTGCTGTGGCCCTAGCTAAGGCCTTATCGGCAATCAAGGGATGATGCTGATGATCGCAGGCTTGAAAAATACGACTGCCTGTGCGTCCGGCTAAAAACCGTTTTGAGGATATAGGCCTAACAAGCCCAGAACCGTGAAGCTCCACTAAGCAGTCATCACCTAACCATATGCCAGTGTGCTCAATCACACCAAAAACAAAACAGCAGACAATGCTACCTGGCATGGGCGCAACTTTTACATCACTGCTATGCCAAACGCTGGGGGTTAATGGACTAGCCTGCTTCTCGTTTGGTTCAACCGGTGCTCGCCCCAATCGGCGCTCTACCTGCAAGGCCTTGCGCTTGTTACGCTCATCGGCCACCACCAGTGCACCGATTGCCGCCCCACCTAACCACAATAAGGGTAATGCCATAGTTACCTTTAACTAATTAATAAGCCAATTTATAACATAGGCAATTTACCCTATTAGCGAAATCAAATAAATGTAACCAAATCTGCATCAGCCGATCAACTCAGCCGCCTTTACCTGCTCTGTGCCACTAATTGACGCAACTTGCGCTAACAGTAACTCACCACAGGCCAATGCATCAATTAGTGCATTGTGCGCCGCGTAAATGGGCAAGTGGTAACGATCACGGCAGGCCCCCAGACGCAAACTCCCCTCTTTAAGTACTTCATGTTGACGCAACAGACGTTTACGCTCAACCGCTAAGGTATCGATAGCAATAAGGCTGACCTTCTCTCCCAGTAAACTGGCTAAACCATTTTGCAGAAATGCCAAATCCAGTGGTGCATGATGGGCAACAAGCACTTTGCCAAGGGTGGCTTCAAGAAACCATTCCATTGCTGCTTCAGGTGTTAATGCCTGTTTCAGGTGATTGTCTAAAATACCGTGAATGGTTGCACTCTGACCAACGCTGCCATCAATCTTAACCAATTTATGCTGGGCTTGAGCCAAAACGAGCTGACCATCTCTAATGGGCACCAGGCCTATACTCAAAATCTGGTCGAACGCTGCATCTAATCCGGTCATCTCAAGATCCACCGCTACCATAGGTACCTGATTTAGCGGCTTATCCAACAATGGCAGTAAGGCCTGATAGTAATTTTTAAGCTGCTCTTTATGGCTACGAAATGCCCGCCAACATAATCGGCTTTTTAATACCTGAGTGTGCAGCAAGCTAAAAACTCCGCGTAAATTTGAGCTTTATGCCAGCCTGAGCATCATGCACCACCTTAAAAGCATCCCGTAATTGATGTCTTACCAGCGACGACAGGTTTTGTGGTTTAAGGAAGTTGCTCAACGGCTCATTATGGGTAAATTGGTAGCCTTGATTCGATAGCCTCATGTGTGCAATAAACTCATGGGCGTCAGCCAAATTCAGCGCATCTTTTCGATTAATGATATTTTGCTCCATTAATAATCGAATGCGTTTGGCGGTATTGACCTCTTTGATCCCCGCAGACAGCGCATACACGCGGGCGATATCATTAATCAAGGCATTGCCTTTATGTTTCAGGTCAATCCCCTTCACTTCTTGGCCATCACGCTCTAATACAAATTTCTTAAAGAAACCCAGCGGCGGTGATACCTGTAATGAGTTAGCCGCCATTCCCGCTAAAAAGATGTCGTTATCTTTGGTTGACTCAAGCACATTGTCTTGCAGGCTATCGAACAAATTTGTTGGTCCAAATACACAGCGCATATCGAAAAAGATACTGGCATGCATTAATGCCTTGGGCTCAGGACGAACCACCCAAGTATCAAATTTAGTCTGCCACTGTTTTAAGGTCATACGCCACTGAGGGTTTTGCGCCATGATGTCGCCAGGACAATACACATAACCGCATTTATCCAGTCCCGCACACACCGCCTTAGTGAGTGCCTCAAAATACCCCTCAGCGTATTCGTCCATTTCGTGGGCGAGCAGTAAGCCATTGTCTTGATCAGAGCACGCGGCTTGATCTTGACGGCCTTGGGAGCCAAACGCCAACCAACAAAAAGGCATTGGCGCTTCACCTAATATCTGTTGGTTTAATAGGATCAGTCGACGTGTCAGGGCATCAGTCACCGATGTCAGTACTCGGCCTATCTCTTCGGCGCGCGCATCGGCGCTAATGAGGTTTTGCAGCAATAATGGGATCTGTTTACTCACGCTGATCAGACTGTCCAGATCATGCTGTCGCTCAATCTCGCCAATGAGCAACAGCGGCTGAGAACTTTGGCCGCGTAAGATATCGGTGCTAGTGATCACACCAACGGGCTGCTGCTCATCAATAATGGGCAGATGATGAATGTTATGTTGACTCATCAATAGCATAGCCTCAAAAACTAACGCACTAGAGGCTAGTGTTGTTGGGGCACATGTCATGGCTTGATGCACAGGTAATAAACCATCCAAGCCCTCAGCCAACACGCGGTTACGCAGATCTCTATCCGTTAGGATGCCCGCCAGCTTTTGGTTGTCTATAATCAATACCGATGAAACACGCGCATCGCGCATCAGCTTAGCAGCCTCTGTCACGGTAGCGTTAATATCTATGGTCAACGGATGCTTAGACATTAGGCTGCTGACGCGGTTGGTAGACCCCAGCTCTTTGGCTTTAAATCGGCTCTGATGGCGCAATCTTTTGGCAAAAGCACGATTAAAGAATCGGTCAAATTCACGACTCTCACTCCGCAGCTGATTAAAGGTATTGGGGTCGAGATGATAAACGAGACCATCTTCTAATATTTGCACTCGATTACTAACCTTATCGCCAGAGAGCAGTGACGGGAAACCAAAGAAATCACCATCACCCAATCGATCAATCAAGTCGCCATCTTCACTGCGCACCTCAAAGGCGCCACTGCGAACAATATAAAGTTGCGGGTGTGCTTCATCTAGCGGCACATACACTGACGACTTACCATAATAGCCCACCGTTAGCGCACGACAGCAGCGCTCCAGGGTCGCTGGCGACAGGCTGTCAAATGGGGTCAATTGGTTTAAAAAGTGGGAAATGGGTTGCAGTTCACTGGCGTCCATACTTTCTCTCTTAGATCAGCATATTCCCTACCACTATAACGTTAGCGTGTAATCTCATGCTATTCGACTAAAGGCCAGCCCGCACGTAATTAGGCGCCCTTCTTGGCTATTAAAAACAGATCCACATCACCACGTTCGGGATAATCTTGCCGATGAGTCCACACAACATTTAAGCCATTAACATGCAGCTGCTCTGTCAGCATGTCGCCATCATGGTAGTGAATAAACGCCTGATCCCCACTGCTCGATGTTTGCATACCAGAAGCAGCATAATCCCCCTCCATGGTGCTTAAGTACAGCACGCCGCCATCAGTCAAACACGCAGCCATGGTCCTTATTAGTAACTGAGTATCATCGCTATCGAGATAAGGCAGACAAAAGCCGCACACAATGACGTCGAACTGTTGCCCGAGTTGGGCAATTGCACGGCAATCCATCACCTCAAAAACGCCTTCAGGATTATTAGTCCGAGCAAGCTCAACCATGTTTGGCGCTAAATCAGAGCCTAAAAGGTCGATATCTGGCAGGCGTTCTAACAGATAACGACTAATATTGCCTGGCCCGCAGGCGATATCGAGCACCTTATCATTAGCGGAAATTCGCTCGCATAAGGCATCATAGGAGGCATGATACAGGGGAATGTCCATATACTTGTCTTGATAGACTTGTGCCAGCTTATTGAAGGTATTTACACTGATTTGGTTATGATCCAAAGCTTGATTCTCGACATTGGGCATACCTCACTCTAATGGAGAAATCGGCTCAGTACCAATCGGATCCATTACCATCAGGCTAATTCTCATCAAGTTTATGACTTATCTCGCTAATACCTACGTCTGCAGGCAAATTAAACCACTACTTTGTAAGCAACAAAAAGGAGCGCAAGCGCTCCTTTTGGTTATCACCATAAAACACGTATTGTGTCAGGTATTAATGATCGTGCGCCTCACCCGACCCTTTCGGGAAACGAATTGACTCAACCATATCAACCACATTTTGCGGTACCGCAGCGGTCATCTTGCTGACAACGAATGCCACACCAAAGTTAACCAACATACCTAGCATACCGATACCTTCAGGAGAGATACCCAAGAACCAGTTAGCAGGGTTGTTGTCCGCAGGGTTTACAAACTTGAAGTAAACAATGTAGCTCGCGGTAAATAACAGACCGATAACCATACCTGCAATAGCACCCTCTTTGTTCATGGTTCTAGAGAAGATACCCATGATAATGGCCGGGAACAGAGACGATGCAGCCAAGCCAAAGGCGATTGCAACCACCGCTGCCACAAAGCCTGGTGGATTGATACCGAAGTAACCCGCCATCACAATACCCAGTGCCGCAGCAATACGCGCAAACATCAGCTCCTTCTTATCGGAGATATCAGGCATAAAGTTTTTCTTCAACAGATCATGAGATACCGAAGTAGAGATAACCAATAACAGACCTGCAGAGGTTGATAGCGCAGCCGCTAGACCACCAGCCGCCACCAATGCAATCACCCATGCAGGCAAATTAGCAATTTCAGGCGTCGCAAGTACCATGATATCGCGGTCAATCTTCATCTCATTGGTATCACCTTTAGCATAGTAAATCTTGCCATCGGCATTCTTATCGTCCCACTTAATCAGACCCGTCTTTTCCCAGTTTTTAATCCACTCTGGTGCCGTTTCATAAGCAACACCTGTCGACTCTGGACCATTGATGGTTTCAATCATATTTACACGAGAGAACGCAGCCAGAGCAGGAATCGTAGTATACATAATGGCAATGAAAACTAACGCCCAACCCGCAGATACACGCGCATCTTTCACCTTAGGTACAGTGAAGAAACGAACGATAACGTGCGGCAGACCTGCAGTACCAAACATCAATGCACCAGTAATAAAGAACACATCAATCATGCTCTTAGAGCCTTCAGTGTACTGAGAGAAGCCGAGTTCAGCCGACAGCCCATCAAGCTTATCAAGCAGATAGACCCCAGTGCCATTGCCCGCCGCGTCAATTAACTCAGCACCGAAACCAATTTGTGGTAACACGTGACCTGTCATCATCACTGAGATAAAGATTGCTGGCACCATGAAAGCAAAAATTAACACACAGTATTGTGCAACCTGCGTATAGGTAATGCCTTTCATACCACCGAGTACGGCATAGAAGAACACCACGGCCATACCAATGTATACGCCCGTTTCCACCTCAACTTCTAAGAAGCGAGAGAACACAACGCCCACACCACGCATTTGACCAGCAATATAGGTGAAACAGATAAAGATGGCACAGACAACGGCTACTGTACGTGCCGCTTGAGAATAGTAACGGTCACCAATAAAGTCTGGCACGGTAAACTTGCCAAACTTACGTAAGTAAGGAGCCATACAGAGCGCAAGCAATACATAACCACCCGTCCAGCCCATCAAGTAAACTGAACCGTCATAACCCACAAATGACACAATACCCGCCAATGAAATAAATGACGCCGCAGACATCCAGTCTGCCGCTGTTGCCATACCGTTCATCACTGGGTGAACACCGCCACCTGCTACATAAAATTCTTTAGTTGAACCAGCACGAGACCAAATTGCGATCCCAATATAGAGGGCAAAAGTAAACCCAACGATTAAATAGGTTAATGTTTGAACATCCATCTCATTGCTCCTTAATCTTCATGAACATTGTATTTTTTGTCTAATGCATTGGCCTTGGCCACATAGACAAAAATAAGTGCAACGAATACGTACATAGCGCCCTGCTGAGCAAACCAGAAGCCCAACTTGAAGCCCATGAAGTGGATTTCATTTAGTACATCAACCAATAAAATACCGCAGCCAAATGACACTGCAGCCCAAATTGCTAGCAGTCCAATTACTAGACGTAAATTCTCACGCCAGTAACCTGCTGCCTTTTCGTTATTTTCAAAAGCCATTATTGCGACTCCCCTGTGCTGATTATTATTAAGTCAGGGATTAATCTAGCAAGCACAGGCTTAACAACAATCGCGACCTTAGTCTAACGCCAACGTAAAGGCGCAAGACGTAAACAACAAAACCATATAAAAACAATGCGATATGAGTTTACGCCAACGTAAAGTAAGTGTATTGATAATACAGTGCATTAGACTAAGGTCGAGCTTGAATGTGAACAAAATGTACAAAAAAACCGCCCAATTACAGTTTAGACTTTTAGCTCTATCGCGGTTTTCAATGCCAGTACATAGGTAGACGCTGACCTTCGAATGACGGTGTTGGCATTTTTGACTTGTAGCATTTGGCTGTATTGGTTTTTATTTCGCTGACGGTAGCGTTGACTTTCATGGTTTTGAATTGCTTGCAGCAGGCTATTCGTGCAGGTACTTCTGTGACACGCCGCAAGTACGTTCCCTTTAGGCTCTGCCGTGACATCTGACGTGAATGGATTCACAAATGCCGCGATGACATGGATGTCAGAGAGCGGCCATGCCTCAGAAGGTCACAACTGTGTTCGCACCGAGTTTTCTACCTCTTCGATTTGACCTTGCTGCTACCACTTGGGCAATGACAAGTTAACTCGTTTCTGGACAAAAATATACTGACCTTCGAATGAAGGTGTTGGCATTTATGTGGTTTAACATTTGGCTGAATTTGTGTTGGTAGAGTGTCTTTGAAATTTGTATCTTCACTTTAGCTAATCGCCTGTCCGGCGAGGAGTGTGCAGATACTGCTGCTACACGCCGTGAATCCATCCTTGGAGGCTCGACGATGGCATCCCTGCCATCAACGTCCGCACCCGCATCTACACCGAGTTATCTATTTCTTCGATTTGACCTTGTGAGAAGCTTTTGGACAAAACCTTGTTAGCGATCTCCCTAAATTAGCACTTCATGGATTATTTATTGTATTGTGAAAAATCTGGTCAGGTGGCTAGATTCATGCATCCGCTACACTTCTCGGAAATAAAAGCTTTTCTGTTTCCGTAACCTTACGCAGAATAGGCGAAAAATGTCTATTGGAGTCTGGGCAGTCCAAGTCTAACTGAATCAGGTCTATCAATATGTGGGCTACTTAGAAGCCCACTTTTTTGCTTTATGCTTTGACCTGCTTACTTAACTCGCTGTAACACGCTCCGCGTTTGGTACAGAGTACTCCTTATATGCTTCTAGCTCTGGATCATAGATACGCATGATAATGTCTAGGCGTTCGTCTTGACGGTTAATCGGCAGCCAATTTTCAGCGGGCACATCTGCCGGTTTTTCCGCACTAATGTGAATATCAATCCCCCCTTCTGCGTTTAAGACCATGCCTGCATTTTCACCAACACTGTATTTCATATGATCGTTAGGAATAAAGAAACCATTTTCAGAATCATATAATGTCACTGACCAAAAGGCTTTTGCTGGCGGCAACTCATCTTTACTCATCTTTATCACGTAATCATGCTGTGCGTTTAACGGCTCACCATCTGCGCTAACAACCGGCGGATAAACAGCTTCTGAAGCAGGTAATCCGACAGGACCGATCACTGATTGCAAAACCAATAAATGTAAGTCTATCTCCCCTTTTGTTTTAAACAAATCTAAACCATGTTTAGCTGTAAATACTGGATCTTGCGTTCTTGCAAACATATCCATTCTTACTTTATCGGCAACGGCTCTAAAACGTTCGCCATCAACCGCAATCGATTTTTCTTGATCAAAAGCTTTACCGGGCTGTAAACCAAGCTTTTTCATCGCGGTTAAATAAGCTTGATCTAATGGATCATTAGTATCAAATGTTGTGTGGTTTAGAACAAACTGCATCACTTCAAGAAAATTGTTCGCGTAGATATCAGAGTCAGTTCGCCCCACCGCTGGTAAGGGTGTTCTGTCGACAGGTTTAGCGGGCTTGCCTTGATACTCATTAAGTGTGACTACGGCAATACCTTGCATCTGCTCTGCAATCTCTGTGAATTTTTCCGGCTCATTAGCATGAGGCATCACACGAAAAGCGGCGGACACGAAGTCGCCATCGACTTTAATACTACGATCGATTCCTTCTACAGGTTCTCCGCTATAACCTGAAGTTCTTTCCGTATAAAACAACACCTTTTCAGGTACTTGAAAATCATTTTTGGTCACTGAAATAGGCACTGTTACATAGTGATCATAACCAGTTACCATTAAAGATGCATAGCTTGAATCAAAGGCTGGTACATCAATTATTACCGCATCATCTCGTAAATCTAACAATGAAAATACATAAAGTGTATCGTTATTCGGGCGTGCTATGTCTGTAAGAGTATGATCTTTAAGCTGTGTATCCGCATGTACTGTGTTCCATCCCCCCTGTGCTAACGCAAATTTATTGTTGACGTTATACATTGCAACATATTGATATGAATGGCGCACAATATCTTCCAGAGCTGCATCCGTTATCTCTAGTACTTCTGTGGATTGGATTAAAGTAGATTCACTATTTGAGGATTGATGGCATCCAGTCATTATTAGAGATGCACTGATTGCAACCGCCGCTATAGCATTATTTTTAATTGTCATGATGTTTCCTAGTTCAGATATTATTTAGATTATTCAATACTGCGGTGCTAAAAATCCCAATTGAGACCGAGTTGCCAGCCTTGCTGTTTTATGTCGTAAACAAAGTCCCCATTCGAGTAATCGACATCAAATTGGCGATAACCTACAGTCCCACTAATAGCTGGTGTAAATTGATAACCTAAGTTGGCTTGCACGTCGTAGAATCCATCAGAACTGATTCCGCCAATTTGTCCGCTGGCATTCACAAATAAATTAGAATCTTTGAATTGGTGCTGCCCTTGCACCCCTATTAACGCATCAAACCAACTATCACTTGCGTTCCCTGTTAGCAATGGAATACCTCCGTGATAGTCATAGTTGACGTTGGTATAACGTGTCCCAGCTAGCAATTGAATGTGTGTATTTTCATTCTGAAATACTTCGTATCCATAAGCCATAGTGAAAAGAGTGGTCGTGGTATAAACATCTAAATCGCCAAGAACAGGACCTATTTCTTCACTGCTTCTGATATCGCTATAGCTATAATCTACATAGATTCCATGATTACCTTTAACAGCTGAACCCGATAGAGAAAGCCCATATTGAGCATCATCGATGATGTTTTTTGGAGACATTTCAACGGGAGGAAGCTCTGCAAACCCCGCGGAGCCTCTGTGATCTGTTAGCCACATATATGGATTAATAGAAAACTCCCAGTCATCCTGATTCTCAGGAGTTGCTAGAGTCAAAGGTGAAAATATTACGCTGCTGATGAGTAAGTAATTCTTTAAAGAAGGTTTATTCATGATGTCCTCAAATATGTCTTTAGTTGTTTGATAACAAAACAATAAACTGACTTTCACCTAAAAAACATGAATTACAGAGAGTCTAATTTGAATACCAAATTCGACTCTCTGTAATTCATGTTTTGCTTCTTATTTTACCGATAACATGTTGCCAACAATAAATAATGGAGGAAAAGAAATGTACATTAAGAACACACTCGCTATTTCCATTGGGCTTGTTTTGTCAACCATGGTATCTGCCGAAAATTCTGTAAAAGACTCTGAAGACACCATCAACTTTGCAGATCCAACGGTAATCTACTCTTCTTTCGAAGCCGCTTATGGTACAGAAGGAGCAACACTTGGTTTCGGTTTAGCATCTCAAATCAATGAGGAATGGGGAGGACTGGCAAAATATGAAGGTAAGAAAAATTTGAACTTACATCGAATCAGAGCTGCGGCAACCAATACCGAAATAGGCTCTGGTATCCTTTTAGATTACATCTGGGATACAGATTTTGCAGGTGCAGGAGCTGACTCTCATTCACTAGTGGTGAACGGATTACAGGTTTTGCCATTGGGTGAGAATGCTCTATTTGTTCCAATGGTAGGTGTAGGGTTTACCACGAATGATTTCGCTGAAAACGAAGCCGCAATTGGAATGGTACAAGCCATGCTGGTCTACAACTTCACTCCAGAGGTTTGGGCTAATTTTATTCCTCAGTATACCTACAGCTTTAATGATCTAAAACTTAAAAATGGTGACACACAATCCATTAGAAGGTATGAGTTTGAAACAGTTGTAGGATACCGATTTGACAACAATCAAAACGTACGATTGCTGTATAAATATAACGAAGACCGCGAACATGAAGCAACTTTAAGTTATACCTATGCGTTTTAATCTTTGAATCCAAGAGCGATTCCAATAACCCGCTTGTCGGTGTTATATATCGCATTATCTTTTATATATCAGTTATATATGACAATGAGAACTACAATGAAAATTCATAATACTTTAAAGCTTTCTGTTATCGCGCTTTCTCTATCTTCGCTTTCCATCGGGGCTGCGTTAGCCACAGAAAACGTCAACATTGATAACTTCGCACGTGCTGAAAGCGATACTATGATCCGATCTCAATTATCTATCATTGGGGATGTCGGAAAATTATTCCATATGAGAGCACCAACCCCACTAGATCAACAAGCGATCATTCGAATGAATCTGGATACGCTTTATTCGGGAGTAATTCTAGACTTAAGTGAGCCTGCAACTATAACATTACCCGATGGAGCTGAGCGATATATAAGTATGCAAGTCACCAACCAGGATCATTTTATATTCGCAGAAACAGAAGCAGGGACTTATACCTTAACTGAAGAAAACGTAGGTACACGATATGCCGCTATTTCATTCCGAGTACTAGCAGATAGTAGTGATCCTGAAGATATTAAAGCCGCCAATGAGTTACAAGATAAAATCAATGTCGATACGCCACTTGTTGGGGTTAAACCTGAGCTTCCTAACTGGGATCTTGAACAGCTACAGTCTGCTCGAGATGCTTTAAACACTTTAGCCTTATTAGGCACAGATGCCTCTAAAGGATTCGGGCTAAAAGAAAAAGTTGATCCAGTGCATCATGTATTGAGCACCGCCTCTGGCTGGGGGGGGTTACCGGTACAAAATGCCGTGTACGACGTTTTAACTGTAGACAAAAATGACGGAGATACCGATTATCAGGTGACAGTAAAAGATGTTCCTGTAAATGCATTTTGGTCTATAACGGTATACAACAAAAATGGTTTTTTAGAAGAAAATGATCTAGGGGTGCATAGTTTCAACAACTTAATGGCTGAATCTAATGATGACGGCAGCATTACCATCGACTTTGGAAACTGTAGCGAAAAAACCGTCAATTGTTTACCTACAACGGATGGTTGGAACTATCTTGTCCGCATGTATGAACCTCAATCTGAAATTATCAATGGAGAGTGGCGATTCCCAGAGCTAACTCAGAAATAACGGTCGTTATAGACTTTATCAAAGCCAACTGATTATTCAGTTGGCTTTTTTCATGGGCCGAACTCAGCATATTTGTTCCACATCATTACTACATAGCGTTCAATACAGCTACAATACAATGTCGATATTTCACTTATCAGGGAGGTTTAATGGACAAAGCACTGACCGAAATGGATTTGAACTTACTCAGAATGTTGAAAGTGCTGGTTGAAACTCGGAATACCTACAAAACTGCTGAAATATTGGGTATTTCACAAACCAGTGTGAGTCGTGGTGTGGCAAAGCTTAAAGAAACGTTTGGAGACCACCTATTTCTAAGAAAAGCGCACGGCATCGAACCCTCTGAATTAGCAATCCAGCTTTCCGAAGCTACCGTAGAAATGCTCAACCCTGTCGCAAAAGTTATTGATTCATTTAGTAACTTCGAACCATTTCAGTTTCGTGGCACCGTGTCGATCTCCGTTAATACTTACATATTAGAAGTGTTCGGAGAACGGTTAATAAAACTGCTTTTTTCTAAGCTTCCAAATGCGAAAGTCGAATTAGACTTTTGGCAGAATCAGTCTTTAAGAGATATGTTAAATGGAAAAATTGATTATGCTTTACAAATTTCAAACTTTCCATTCCCTCAAGATATTTACAGCCACCATGTAAAAACCGTGACTTCAGGAATTCTTGCTAGAAAGAATCATCCAGTTTTAAAAGAAGGGAATGAGTGGGAAAGAATTCATGAATTACCTATTGTTCAACTCTATTTAGCAGGTGTCAACTACGACAAAAGCGCGCTACACGACATCTACCAATTAAAAGGGTATCAAGCTAATGTAGTACTGAAAACACACAGTCTCAAAGCGGCGTTGCATACCGTAAAAACAACCGACGCGATTTGTTTTTCCAGCAGTTATGTAGCCGAATTGGGAAAAGATTTAGACGTTCATCCGCTACCACTAGTTGCGGATGAACATAAACGGTTTGATATTATTGGTGGGTATCTGCAAACACGTAGGAGCTATCCTTTAAATCAATACTTACATCAAACCCTGCAAGATTTTTTTAACTCTGTTGAACAGCCCTAACGCTAAACAACATTTTCTTTTATCGCTAAAAAACGCCCAATCAGGGCGTTTTAAGTTTTACATGATCAAGCCAATATATTGTTCATTGTTACAAACGAGTGTCGGATACCCATTTAGGCGTTAGCCCTTCCGTGGGTTTTTCATCAAATGTCACTTCACCAGGCTCAGATGGTGCAGACCAACTCAACAAATCTGTTCGTGCCATTCTAGTGACAATTTGCTCTTTAGTTACATTAATAACCATAAGATCTTGAGCAATAGCAACTGGGCCACCATATGACTCGACAAGTCCTTTAAAGGCCCTATCAATCGTATCTTCATTAGTGAAGAAATGCGTTCCTACCCCTAAACCAGGCTTAGAAATTGTAAATATTTCTCCAAGCTCACTTGCTGAAGTATGTTTATGCACAATATTCTCAGCGACTTCTATAGGCATATTGTTTTTGTCTGAAAATGTTGGAGCATCAATAAACAGCTCGTGGATGAACACATCTACACCTTTCGCCATTTCAGCTTCATGTGTTGTAGGCTCACTATCGCCAGTAAATGCCATTGATAACCCATTCCACTCTAGTCGATAACCCACTGAACCAACCAGAATATGATCAACCGGGAACGCATATATTTTCACATCGTTTTCTGAATATACTAACTGTTTCGGCGTTTCGGGGCTAAATTTCGAGTAATCAAATTCATGGGCTTGGATTTGCATGCCTTCATTTGCGGCGATCCCGGTTTTACTAAGTACATGCCAAGCCGCCGCCTTTTCAACATGCTCGACAAAGCTTGCAACTCCCAGCTCAGGATTATGACCAGAAGATCCATACACATTTAAAGGTGCATTGCGCCCCCAGCCCATTGAATCCCATAAATTAAATATTCCGCCAACGTGGTCTAAGTGTAAGTGAGTGACGAAGACTTTATCCAATGAATCGTGAGGTAAACCAAGACTCCAGAGATTTGGTACTGTTCCACCCCCTACATCAAAGATGAAATTATCACCATTTCCAAGTTCTACTAACCAACTTGTGGATGCTTGTCCCATACGTACAGGTGGGTTACCAGAGCCGATTGTCGTTATTCGCATTTCATCAAGCTCGATTGATTCTTGCCCTGCTATAAAGTGCTCTGAATATTGACGATGCTCGCCGTCAGTTTTTGAAATAACATTGTGTTTAGTTAATGGTTGTCCACATAAGGGGATTGGATACCCTGCCTCTGTTAATCGGCATTCTCGCGGGAATTGGAAATCTAGTGGTGATTCTGCCAACGCAGGAAGCGTGAAAGAAGTGCACAGCGCGTAAGTTAATAATTTGGGGATCGATTTCATAGGTACTCCGATAAAAAACTAGGTACTGAATAAGTTAGTGCAAGCAGATTATCTATGATTGAATACGATAAGAATATGAATTACAGAGACCCGAATTTGGTTAAGACGGGGAAATTTTCAACAATCAAAGAATTCTTATGGCCGACGGTATAGTAGTCTTGTTGAGCACATGCATTATTTTTTTTTGGGGGGGGGGGAGGTGTAGTGGATTAGCTAATTTGGCCATAGAGTTAGAGCCCTGGGCATGAGGGAAAGTAAGTCAAACAGCAGATGTTTGAAACTAGGGTCAATCCCGTCCTGACACACTTTGGGGCAAAAGCACGTTAGCTTTTTACTCGCCCCTCACACCAAATGAAGCAAAATCGAAGAGATAAAATAACCCAGTGTAAGCACGGTTTTGGCCCTTGGTGGCAGGGATGCCACCGTGGAGCGTATAGGGACATATTCACAGCGTGCCAAAAGAGTGCTTGCACACAAGCTCACCGCAGGTGATTGATTACTATGAAGGTACGACCTTCAAGCTCACTTAGCCCATTCCCACCCAGCCAAACGCTACATAAGCTAATCCAAAAAATGCCAAACCTTCATTCCAAGGCCAACCCACTTTGGGGCAAAAGCGCGTTAGCTTTTTACTCGCCCCTCACACCAAATGAAGTAAAATCGAAGAGATAAAATAACCCAGTGTAAGCGCGGTTTTGGCCCTTGGTGGCAGGGATGCCACCGTGGAGCGTATAGGGACATATTCACAGCGAGCCAAAAGAGCGCTTGCACATAAAGCCTGCGGCAGGCAAATAACCGTCATCAAGGTGCGTTTTCAAAGCCAATCAATAAGTGAGAATTCAGCATAACGCTACTCAAGCAAACTTAAAAAAATGCCAAACCTTCATTCCAAGGCCACCCCACTTTGGGGCAAAAGCACGTTAGCTTTTTACTCGCCACTCACACCAAATGAAGTCAAATCGAAGAGAGTGAATAACCCAGTGTAGATGCAGCTGAGGACGTTGATGGCATGGCCGAAAATGTTCCCGACATTTTTCGGCATTCCCTACTTCCATGTAGGTTAGATGTTTTCATTAAGCGGCCAAGGATGACGCAAAGCGTTGTGAAGCAAGCTTTACACATTAGCCTGCAGCGAGCTGTTAATTTCAATCAAGTGACGGCTTGACTGCCTCGACCAAATGGGTATGCTGCCAGCCGTCGCGAGTCTAGCTATAAGTGCCCTATTTAAGCGCTGACAGGTATGCCAGCAATGCCGCGAGTTCATCGGCTGAGCGTTTTTTGGAGGTCACTAAATATTTGCCGTTAACCAGTAATGAAGGCACGCCGCGTATGCCAGCTAACTGCGCTTGGGTATCATAGTTCGCGAGGGCCAACTTACTATCAGCTGATGCAAGGGCGTTATCTATGTCGCCTTGGGTCACGCCTTGCTCTACAAAAAATTGGCTAAGTTCCTCTTGGCGGGTAAAAGCGCCCTTCCCCTCATGAATACGTTTAAACAGATTACCGTGTGCTTGGTTGGTCACCTTAAACTTTTGTGCCAAGTAGTAAGCCTCTTGGCTTAGCTGCCAACTCGGACGTCCTGCACCTACGGGGGTGCGAACAAAGTCTACTTGGCCCTCTAACTTGGCCATTGAGGCCGCAAACAGGCTATCTTGGCGGTAGCAATGACCGCAGTTATAGGAGAAAAACTCCCTGACCACCGGCGTACTGGCTTCTGGGATGCCCGCCACTTTGACATAGTCGACGCCCTCAAAAAATCGTGTCGGTGTGGCGTAAGCACTACTCATTAGTAGTGTGGCTATCAGTGCCAACGTCATTAACCCTATTTTTTTTATAAAACGCTTCATACTGTATCGTCCTGTTACTCACATTGAATCAAATACTCACCTAAAAACGGCTCACTCACATGCACCTAGCATCAATAGTGGATCAGGGTGCTTATAGTGAAAATTTAGGTCTCGCGTAATACGGCTGCCATCAACCACTTTATCGTACTCATCGCTGCTGGGTGCTAAAAACGTGGGTAGTGTTAAGCCCAACTGCGACGCGGCTGCTTGATAAAATGTCTGCTTTGATGGGTGCTGTGGCGCACACACACTGTAAGCGTTTGATGGAGGTTTTGGATGAGCCAAGATAGCCGATACCGACCCGATACAATCATCAAGGTGAGTCATGTTCACCGATAATTCAGCACCTGAGAGCCCGGTTTTACCCGCTAAAAAACGTCCAGGATGGCGCTTGGGCCCAACCAGCCCAGCAAACCTTACTATCACGCAGTTGGGCAGCTCAGCAAAAACGGCTTCGGCTTGGCATAAGATTGCCGCTTGAGGTGAATGCCCGAACGCATCATCCTCACGCATTACCTCACCCGTAGCGGGATAGACCCCTGTGGTGCTGATAAAAACAATCTTTTGATAATGATGGTCACTGATAAGTGCTTTAAGCAGGTTAAGACGCTCAAGGTATAGTCCTTCACCTCGACGTAACCCCGGGGGGATATTGATCACTATAGCATCGGTTTTTAACCCATCTAATGTTTGTGGATTATCACACGCTTGGGGGTTATCAAGATCGAGCACAAACCCCTTAATACCTTGTTGCTTAAGTGTCTCTGCTTGCTCCGCTGAGCGTTTTGAACCATTTACCGTCATACCGTTAGCAAGCAAGGTTTTAGCCAGTGGCAAACCAAACCAGCCGCAACCGACAATGGCAATTGAATTAATCATAAGGTTTCTTTTTACTTCAGATAGTGAAGCTAAAATACCGCAAAGCCAGCTTGGCGACCAGTCTGTTATTCCATACCACTGAAATAAAAGCTTACACCATTATCGACTTGCAACACTTTGAGGGCACCGTCTTTTAATTCATCACGCTTTAATACACTGTCGACGACAACCTCTTCTTGGGTTAAAAAGCGTAAGCTGGGCTGACTACCATCTTCTTGGCAGGCCCATACTTGGGGCTGCTTAACCGATTGAGTGGTCATCATCACCTTACCCACACTGCCATCAGAAAGCTTAACTATGGTGCCTGGCGGATAAATGCCGAGTAACTTTACCAATACAGAGATCAATGTTTCTGAGTGCTTACCCGCATGGTTTTTAAACAGATAACCTAACGCTATCTGCGGCGAGCGGCTTTCATTACTCCAAAGCTGCTCGTCATAGTCATTGGCTAAACTCACCAATTGAGTCACGATAGGAATTTTCTTTTCGGTTAAACCATCAGGGTAACCCGTCCCATCAATAAACTCATGGTGGTGCAAGATGATATGCAGAACGGTTTTATTAAATAGTCCGGTTTTATGCAACATATCATGGCCAAAATTGGGGTGCATTTTAATGAAATTAGCTTCTGATGCCGTTAAGGCGGTTTTTTTGCGCCTAATATTCTCAGGCACCTTGAGCTTGCCGATATCATGAAACAGACAACCCAAAGCGATATCTCGCATATCTGACTTAGGTAAATCCATCGATTTAGCGATCATTAATGCAACCACGGCAACAGAGATCCCATGCTGTGTCACGCTGCTATCAGATTCGCCTGCGCTCACCAGGGCCAAATGAGGATCTTTAAACTCATGCATATGCTCAAGTATATTTTCAACAAGCGTTGCCGCCTCTCGGTATGCGCCCTCGGGATCACTGGCAATTTTACTGAAAGTAGAACGGCTCTCATTAACGCACTCGATAAAGCGCTTCTGACTCAATCGCAGTGATTTTCTCACCTGCATTTTGGCTTGCTCGACCGGATCGACTTCAGGGGCTTGCTCAACCTCGACCTCATCTACCTCAGGTTCCCCCTCATCAATAAGATCTTCGCCAGAGAGCAAAATAACGTAGGGCACACCAAGGCTTTTAATCAGCTCAATCTGTGCCTCTTCCTCAATTTTGATGCGATTAAACAGAAAAGGATGGTTTTTCCACGACAGCGGCAACTTTACAGTAATGCCTATCTGTAATTTTGAGAGAGGTAATTGTATCGGCTCAACTTTAGCCACGCGAAGTAACTCCATTTATACTGACCCATGCCATCATCTGGTTAACGAAAAAGTTAAGCGGAGCATAATTCGTCTAACAATATGAAAAGCAGCCTAACTTTAATAACATAACTATAGTCAATAGCAACTCAAATAGTATAACTCGTCATAAAATTGACAAGGATAACCATGTTTGACACAGAGACAATGCACTCTTCGACGTTAACTTAGCTATAAGATATAACAAAAAAAACACCAAGGGATATTGTATACAATATTCATAGGTGGTAAATTGAATCCGTTCTTTGAAGAAGCGTAGCGACCCCGGATTGCGTTTCTTTAAGGAGTGTTGCTGTCAATTGTCCTTAATATAGGCCCAGTATTTTGTTGTTTATACTGATGTTTATATAGGTATTTTGTTAACATTCCGATATCTTTAGGCAGATTTTCTATCTAAAAGGTATTTTTTACGCTGCTTCGGCAGCGTTTTTTTTATCCTAAATAGTCTTCTTCCCCATCAAGACTTAATACGCTACTCACTCAGTTACCGATTCGGTACGCCAATCGTTCAAGTAGTAACGCAGGTGCTTAGATTTAGCGATATAAAGTAGGCTCCAAAATAGAAATAGTGCGTCGAGCCCAAAACTCCAATTAAATAAGAAATAGTTGTGGACCAAGCGTTGTAGCAGCAATCCTCCATCCACTAACAGTAATACCACTAATAGCCAGCGAAACTGGTTAAACAGCGGGATTAGCCACACCAGTTTGCGCTTGCGCTCCGCAATCACTAGCCCATACAGAAGCAATGCTCCCGCTCCTGCAGCCAAGGCCAACAGGAAATCTGACTTTTGTGGATAGATCAATGCCACTAAACCAGCGCGATCACTGGCTTGTGTCAGTGAGGCGATAAACACGCACCAACCTCGGGCAATAAAGGCCAACATAATGTAGAGCATTATTGGAGGTTTAAAATAACCATTATCGTCGAGCCAATTGATATGACTAAAATTCAAATTTTGCTCTCCGTTGTGCAGGCATAGACTGAAATATAGTGAGTGCTACTTAGCTTATATGGTGATTGAATACTGCTTTTCAATGTATCTGTTGAGTTGCACCAGTAAAAACGCCATCGAAAGATGGCGTTTTAATCAAAAAAGATAATGGCTTAACTCGTCTCAAGGAGGTCGAGGAGCCCTTGCTCGTCTATCACTTTAACCCCTAACTCTTGCGCTTTGGTGAGTTTAGAACCCGCCGCTTCACCCGCCACGAGACAATCGGTATTTTTCGACACACTGCCCGCCACTTTCGCACCAAGCGCTTGTAACTTCGCTTTGGCGTCATTCCGGTTTAACTGAGTTAATGTGCCCGTTAACACCCAGGTTTGCCCTTTCAGTGACAAGGCGTCTTCAGCAACCTCCTCGATAGCGGGCCAATTGACACCAGCCGCCAATAACCCCTCTACCACTTCAACGTTATGAGGTTGCGCGAAAAAGTGCACTAAGTGTTGTGCCACTATCACGCCCACATCATCAACCTTGGTAAAGGTGTCAGCATCAGCAAGTTTTAATTTATCTAAAGTTTTAAAATAGTTAGCCAAATTAGCAGCAGTGGCTTCACCCACTTCGCGGATCCCCAGTGAATAAAGAAAGCGTGCAAAGGTGGTGGTTTTAGCATCATCAATGGCAGCCACCAGTTTGGTCGCAGACTTTAGCCCCATTCTGTCTAGCATCGTCATGGCTGAAGCCGTTAACTTAAACAGATCGGCAGGGCTTTCTACCAACTCTTTATCTATGAGCTGCTCAACAACTTTGTCTCCCATGCCGTCGATATTCAGCGCCTTACGGGATGCAAAATGCTTAATCGCCTCCTTACGCTGAGCTTCGCAATAGAGTCCACCACTGCAACGCGCAACGGCTTCTCCTTCAATACGTTCGACATCGCTACGACAAACAGGGCATTGCTCGGGGAAGGTGATCGACGTTGCATCTTGTGGCCGCTTGTCATTCACCACGGCGACGATTTGCGGAATCACATCCCCTGCGCGGCGAATAATGACGCTGTCTCCAATCTTGACCCCTAGACGGGCAATCTCATCAGCGTTATGCAGCGTGGCATTCGATACAGTTACACCGCCGACAAATACTGGTTTTAAACGAGCAACCGGCGTCACAGCGCCAGTACGGCCAACCTGAAAATCGACCCCTTCTAGCAGTGTTATCTCCTCTTGTGCAGGAAACTTATACGCCGTTGCCCAGCGTGGCGCCTTAGCAACAAAACCCAGTGTTTGCTGCTGCGCAATGCTATTGACCTTCAGCACCACACCATCAATTTCATAGGCAAGTGAGGAGCGGCGCTCAAGTATGTCTTGGTAATAAGCCAGCACTGCTGGAATATCGTCACACACTTTGACCTCACCGCTTACTGGGAAGCCCCAGCTTTTCAACTGCATGAGCTGGCCGTAATGGCTATCGGCCAACGGCCAAGTGTCGGGCTCTACCACACCCAGTGCATAGGCATAAAATGCCAACGCACGGCTAGCGGTAATTTTGCTGTCTAACTGACGTAGACTTCCCGCTGCTGCGTTACGTGGATTAACAAACAGCTTCTCCCCTTTGAGCCGCGCTTTGTCGTTAACGGCCTCAAATGCCGCTTTAGGCATAAACACTTCACCGCGCACCTCTAATAAAGGAGGATAATTGTCACCACGCAGACTTAACGGGATCGATTTAATGGTACGCACGTTTTCGGTGATGTCTTCACCTACACTGCCATCGCCCCGTGTCGCTGCACGCTCAAACTGACCATCACGATATAGGATACTTACAGCTAAGCCGTCTAACTTGGGCTCACAGCAAAATGTCAGGTCAGATCCCACTTTGTCACTAATGCGTTTATGAAAGGCGGTAAATTCCTGTTCATCAAACACATTGTCTAGGCTTAGCATTGGCTTAAGGTGAGTGACTTGTTCAAACTTGGCCAATGCTTCACCGCCAACGCGTTTAGTCGGGGAGTCTGCCAATGCCAAGTGTGGATGTTCAGCTTCTAGGCTTTGTAAACGACGCATCAAGCGATCATACTCGGCGTCAGGTATCGACGGCTCATCATCAACATAGTAACGGTAGTTATGTTGATTAATCTCTGCGGTAAGTTGTTGTATCTCTTTTAGTATCGCTTGCATTGTGTCTCGTCCAGAATAAGCAATAAAGGCCGCAGATGCGGCCTCTAAAATAATGTCATGCAGATGTTTACGCTTGAGCGCGGATCCGTTGCAGGTAAGACTGTTTAGTCTGCTCGCTCCATGAAGAGCGTCCGCCATCGAGCACTAACCCACCTAAGTCATCGGCTAATTGGTGCGCCGAATTAAGCATAATTGAAAAGTTCATCAATGGGTCACCATAACAAGGTAGCGTCATAAACAGCACTATGCCCTGGGTGGTAAACTGCTCCATCTCATCAGGATTGAATATGCCAGGTTTAAGCATATTTGCTAATGAGAACAGCACCTTTCCTGTTCCTGCATTATCTTCATGACGATGGAAAATATCCATCTCACCAAATTTAAAATTAAGGGTTAATAAGCTCGGTAACAGTTCAGCACCATTTAACGCTTCCCCCTCTTTTGCCACAACATGCAGCACTAGCACATCTTGCGGATCGCCTAGAGGTGCTTCTTGCTCAAGTTCTGCAGTCTCTTCAAGCGGCGGTGTCGTCGCCTCAACAACGTCATCTTCAACAGGGCTAGCTGCGGTTACGGCAGGTTGAGGTTTTGCCGCGGGCTCAGGTTTACGCGCCACCACAGGGTCTTCAAATAGTGACGGCTGTGCAGGTGCTTGACCTAAGCCTAACTCCATCTGCTCCAGTTCATCATTTAGCTCAAGTTCTGTGCTAAGTACTGGCTCTTGGCGTTGGCGCGGTGCTTTCTGCTTGGGCTGACCGGACAGCGAAAAGCTGTTGGCACTTTGCGGCTCAGTCGTTGCCCCCATTTTGGGCTCAACCACGGCACCGTCGTCGTGAGGCGCAGTGTCATCTTCTGAGTCAGTATCATTTCCAACAGGCGTTTCATTGCCGCTCAATTTACGTACTCTGACTTCACCAATACCGTCGGCATCGAAACCATCGCGATCGCGCGCATCGCCTTTGTACAGTCCGGTCATTGGTGTCTCTTTCAATGACTTAGGCTGCTGCCGTCTAATGGACCAAAAACCATGCACAAGTACCGCGATAATGGCTATCGCACCTAACACGAACAATACCAGTTGCAAATTTTCCATTGATTACCCTGCTTTTCCCATAATTATACTGCGTCGGCTAATGCCACCGCCTCATCAATATCGACGGCAACTATGCGTGAAACTCCAGGTTCATGCATAGTGACACCTATTAGTTGATCGGCCAATTCCATGGTGATCTTATTGTGACTAATATAAACAAATTGCACGCTTTGAGACATCTCTTTTACCAGGCGACAGAATCTGTCGACATTGGCATCATCTAGCGGTGCATCGACCTCATCCAACATACAAAATGGCGCTGGATTGAGCCTAAAAATTGCAAAGACCAATGATAAAGCGGTTAGCGCTTTTTCTCCACCAGAAAGCAGGTGAATTGTACTATTCTTTTTCCCTGGCGGTCTGGCCATAATGGTCACACCGGTTTCAAGTAAGTCATCATCAGTCAACGCCAGTTGCGCGCTGCCGCCGCCAAACACTTTGGGGAATAGCACACCTAAATCTTGATTAACTTTATCAAAGGTCTCTTTAAAACGTGTTTTTGTCTCTTTATCTATCTTACGGATAGCTTCTTCTAAACTGGTGAGCGCTTTATTTAGATCCGCATCTTGATTGTCCAGATACTGTTTGCGCTCACTTTGTTGCTCATACTCTTCAATCGCTGCCAGATTAATGGCCCCCAAATGTTCAATGAGCGCCCGGGTACGATCTAACGCTTTCTGTCTTTGCACTGGCGAGAGCGTATTGTCAAGTTGCGACGCAACAGCTTCCACTTCAATCTCATGGCCTTTGAGCAACTGCTGTTGGCTATCTATCTGGCCCTTATAACCTTCGCGACGTAACTTTAACGTGCTGATAGTTTGAGTCAAGTGTTCTATCTTACCAAGCTGTTGTTTTTGCTTCTTTCCTAGCTCATCAAGCTCACTTTGCAGCCTAGCTTGCTCCACTCGCAATGCATCCAATGCCATCTGTTTTTGCTGTTGTTGTGTCAGCGCTTCGGCCAACTCTTGTTGCATCTGGCGTACGCTGGCATCTTGGGCGGCATGCTCGCTCCCTTCCAGTTGCTGACGCAATTGCGATAAGCTCTCTTCAAGCTCCGCTATCTGCGCAGTATCTTGCGCGCGTTGTTGCTGATTTAGCGCCAATTCTGTATTGGCGGCTTGCACAAGTGCTTGTTGCTGCCGTAACTGAGTGACTAAACCAGCGCCTTGCAGCTTTAATCGTTTGATCTGCTCACTATGCTCTGCCAGTTGCGCCTTAACAGCTGCACTTTGTTGGACTAATAACTCTTGCTGCTGTTTATCTTCAGCTAAACGTTGATTCAATGCATCCAGCTGCTGTTGCTCTGTTTCTTGGGTGCCAGCAAGTTCATCTCTTTGCGCGTTGAGGCTTTGCACTTGCTCTTGCTGATGAGCGATACGCGCCTGCGTTGCACTGACCTCAGCTTTTAAACGAGCAAGATTCAACTGTACACCTTGCAGCTGTGATAAGGTTTGCTGCCCTTGGGCGCGCATTGCAAGCCGTTGTCGATGACTTTCCTCTGCATCACTTTTGACCATTTCAAGTAAATCAAGGCTTTGTGTGATACTAGCTTGTAATGCTTCTTTCTCAATTTTAAGTTGCAATAACGGGCTGGTATCATCGCTTTTTTGCAACAAAAAACCTTGTCCCAACAGATAGCCATCGGCGGTAACAATACGCTCATACGGTGCAAGTGTGACCAGCAGCTCTTTTGCAGCGGTAATGTCTGCGGCCCAACGTAAATCGGTCAACCAAGGCGCAAGGTTAACGGGTGCACTAAGTCCCTGCCATTGCTGGGGTGCTGTGAGCGCAAAGCCTGTGGTATTTTGTGTATTATCGACTTTCTGGGTGAGCAGATTGTCAAAAATAACTTCAATGGCTTTTTCCCAGCCGGGTGTCACATCAAGCAGTTGCCACAATGCTTGGCCATCAGTTTGATCTTGCTCCGGCAATAGGCGCTCAACCACATTAAGGCGCCCACGCTCCTCCGCCAATGACTGGCTTAGCGCATCCGCTTGTTCCGTCAGGCGCTTACTTTGTTGTTCTAATTCATTAAGCTGTTGAGTTTCTACTTGATGATTTGCACTTAACTTAACCTCTTCTTCGCTAAGGGTTTGCACCTGAGCCTGTTGCAAGACCAGCGTTTGCTCACTATTGTCTTGGGCCAGTTTAGCCAACTGTTCTCCAAGCGCTTCTCGGCGTTGCTGTTTCTGAGCCAAAGCGGATTGCAAATGGCTACGTTCAGATTGAGAAACTTGAAACGCTAAAGTGTGCTGACTGACCTGTTGCTGAAGTTGTTGATGCTGTTCATTGACAGCTTCAAATCCATATTCGGCTTCGCCAATTTGCTCCTCAATAAGAACCAGCGCTTGCTCGGTCTCTTGATGTGCACTGACCGCCGCAAGATGTTGCTGACTAAGCGTGTCGTGACTTAACGTCAACCCATGCAGATGCCCCTGTTTGAGGGTTAGCTTGTCATCCAACTGGGTGACTCGCTCGTTGAGATGGGCATCTTGTTGCTGACGGTGTTTTAGTGATTGCTCCAATTTTGCGATATGGGTGCCACTGAGGTAAAACGCTTCGACTTGACCATGCTCTTGTTGATCAAGTTCATCGAGTGCCACTTTTAAGCGAGTAACCTCGAGCTGTAACGCTTGGCTCGCCGCATCGAATTCACTCTTATTTAGCTCACTTTGATTAACTTCTTGGGTCAGTTTTTCGGTTTGTGCTTGCAGTTCTAACAGCCGTGATACCAAGAGTTGCGCCTCTTGGCTACGCTCTGTCTCTTTTAGTGCACGGTACTGTTTTGCCGACTCGGCTTGTTGCGCGAGTTTATCGATCTGCCGCCCTAACTCTTGACGTATATCTCCTAGTCGCTCGAGATTCTCGCGCGTATGACGAATACGGTTCTCGGTCTCACGACGGCGCTCTTTATAACGGGAGATCCCCGCCGCTTCTTCAATGAAAACCCTTAACTCTTGTGGCTTTGACTCAATAAGACGGGAGATGGTGCCCTGCTCAATAATCGCGTAGCTACGCGGCCCTAGGCCTGTGCCCATAAACAGATCGGTAATATCTTTGCGTCGGCATTTTTGTCCATTGAGAAAATAACTTGAATCGCCGTCGCGACTGACCTGACGTTTAACCGCGATCTCTTGATAACTGGCATATTGGCCCGCTAAACGCCCATCTTGATTGTCAAACGACAGTTCAACACTGGCGACGGACACAGGTCTGCGCGCCGATGAGCCGTTAAAAATCACATCGGCCATGGAGTCGCCACGCAGATGTTTAGCTGAACTTTCACCCAGCACCCAGCGCACCGCGTCAATCACATTGGATTTACCACAGCCATTTGGACCAATAATGGCGGTCAAGGGTTGATTAAAGGGGATTTTAGTAACATCGACAAACGACTTAAATCCAGCAAGTTTTATCTGTTTGAGTCTCATGGTGCTAGTCAGGTCGTCTTGATAAGGAGGAATAGAATCTTCCCTGTTATTATTGGTTGTCACTTTAACAAAGCACGCTGCATTTTGTAACGTTTTTATCGCGCTAACGGCCATTTTACGCTTGTTTTTATGTAACTGCTGACACACAATCGGTGCATATTAGGTTTAACGTGACACTCATAACATTATGAATCAAAAAGCGCGATCTTTGCCCAAAAGCGGGGTTAACTATTTTCTGGACGGATTTAGTCTGATTAAGCAACCAGGCCTTAGGCGGTTTGTATTTGTGCCGCTATCCATTAACTTACTGCTGTTTTCTGCGGTCATCTATTTTGCTATTGGCCAACTTGAGGAGGTGTTTGCTTGGCTAAGTGGGCAGTTACCCGACTACCTAAGTTGGCTCAACTTCCTGTTATGGCCCATTGCCGTGCTGACGTTACTGGTGGTGCTATCGTTTATTTTTAGTTCCGTCATGAACTGGATAGCCGCCCCGTTTAACGGGTTATTGGCTGAGAAAGTGGAACAGTATTTAACAGGCAAAGACCTCAATACCGGCACCACTGTTGACTTAGTGAAAGATCTACCACGAATTTTGGGACGAGAGTGGATAAAACTAAAATACTATCTGCCGCGCGCCATTCTATTCCTCATTCTATTTTGGATCCCTTTTATCGGTCAAACGGCTGCCCCCGTGCTGTGGTTCCTCTTTAGTGCTTGGATGATGGCGATTCAATATTGTGATTACCCCTTTGATAATCATAAGGTGCCCTTCCCTGATATGAAGTTTGCCCTAAAGCAAACGAAAGGCACCAGCTTTAGTTTCGGCGCAGCGGTTACCCTGTTTTCAATGATTCCTATTGTGAATTTTATCGTGATGCCAGTCGCCATATGTGGCGCCACCTCAATGTGGGTAGATAAATATCGCGTTGCTTATAAAAACGATCAGATAGCGCCTGACTAATCACAACAAACACGTGTCATCATCCAAACTAGCGGGCTGGTGACACTGGTTTTACCACTGAAAAAAGCCACAAATTTACACCTTTTGTAACAATTAGCCATCAATTAAGGCGCTGTTTTCTGTCACAATAGCGCCACACAAACATAACAACCCGCACCCAGATAATTCTAATAACCTATGAAACGACAACTACTGCTGGCTTGGTTTGCATTATGCTGCCTAACGCTATCTACAGCTGCGCTATCGGGCAGTGCCGAACAATTCCAATTGGTTATTCCAACGCTGGATACACCCGCTATCATCGACGGAGACTTAGACGATGCGGTATGGCAACAAGCCGCAACAACTCAATTGACGTTTGAAACCAATCCGGGCGAAAACACACCGGCCCCCGTCAAAACAGAAGCGAAAGTGTTTGCCACTAAAACCAGTCTTTTTGTAGCATTTTATGCGTTCGATCCAGACTCCAGCCAAACCAGTGACAAGGTGCGCGCCAACCTCGCCGATCGTGACGGTGTGTGGGGAGATGATCTCGTGGGCATTAAACTGGATACCTTTAATGATGCTCGTTTAGCCTACCAGTTTTTCATTAATCCCTATGGCGTGCAGATGGATTCTATAGAGAATGAACTGACCGGACAGGAAAGTGATGCTTGGGATGGCATTTGGTATAGCGCAGGCAGGAAAACCGCTAAAGGTTATCAGGTTGAGATAGAGTTGCCCCTGCGGATGCTCAATTTTGACAGTCAACAAGAGATACAGACGTGGGGTATTGAGCTAGTAAGGTTTTACCCAAGAAACCAGCAGCACCGGCTATCAACCCACAGCATTGACCGCAATAATAGTTGTCAGCTTTGCCAAATGGGCATTGCTACAGGCCTCAACGACGCACAGTCGGGTAACGATTTACAATTGACTCCGGCGTTAGTCTTAAACCGCTCTGGTAGCCGCGACATCAATCCCGTTGGCGATTGGAACAATGATAACAGTATTGAACCCGGACTCGACATTCGATGGGGCATCACTCCGAGTACTTTACTTAATGCCACCATCAACCCCGACTTTTCCCAGGTGGAAGCCGACGCTGGTCAGTTGGACATCAATAGCACTTTTGCGTTGTTCTTTCCCGAAAAACGAGCCTTTTTTCTCGACAACAAAGACTACTTTGACTCGCAAATGTCACTGGTACATACCCGAAATATTGTCTCTCCCGACTATGGCCTAAAGCTCACCAGTAAAGTGGGCAACCACACCCTTGGTTTCATGGCAACCAATGACACTCACACCAACTTTTTGGTGCCGGGTAATTTGAGTTCAGACATTGCCACCCTCGACAGTACCAGCTATAACTTGGTGGGCCGCTATCGAGCCGATCTCAGCGATGCACTCTCTGTTGGCACTATTGTTACAGCCAAAACCAGTGATGATTACCATAACTACGTGGCCAGCAGCGATGTGAAGTATCAGCCTTCGGAACAAGATACACTGACAGCCCAGTATGCATATTCTGACACGCTATACCCTGACACACTCTACCGCTCATTTTGCAGTAGCGATGACTGTGAGCCACGCATCAATTGCGACTTAGGCAACTGCGGTATTAATGAGCGAGTGTTACGCACCCAAATAGACGACAATATCAACGACAGCTACTACAAAATAAAATATGAGCATAAGCGCAGAAATTGGTATGCCTTTGGTCAGTATGAGTCTGTGGGCGATGATTTTCGGGCTGATCTCGGTTTCATCGATAAAGTCGACATGACAAAAACCGTCATTGGCGGCGGCTATAATTGGTACCCCAACTCAAACCTCCTCTCTTTTGTGTCCCTTCGTGGCGATTGGGACATTACCCATAATCAAGCCGGTGAACTGTTAGAGCGGGAAGCGGAAGCAAAAATAGAAATGGAAGGGGCAATGCAAAGTTACACCGCCTTTGGTTATGTACAGCGTGATAGAGTTGGCCGACGACACAATGGCGCTAGTCTCGCTATCGATGATAATACTCAGCTATTTAACGAAAAAATGGGCTGGTTTTATAGCAATATCACCCCTGTGAGCGCGTTAAAGCTGGAGTTAGATATCAATTATGGCGACGCCATCGATTTCGCCAATGACAGATTAGGCACAGAGCTGATGCTCAATCCTGGGTTGGTGTGGAAGATGACAGACTCAATGTCGTTAGACGTGTCACATATTTATCGCTCTTTAGATATTCAAGGCCGTGAACTGTTTAGCGCCAACTTGACCGACATTCGTCTAAATTGGTACATGACGATAAATCAATTTATCCGCGTATCGAGTATCTATACCGATATCCAACGCGATCCATCTATGTACCTTTACACTGATCCTCAAGCTGAGTATGCGCAGCTAGGTAATGAGGTACTCTATGGCTATAAGCTCAACCCGCAAAGTGTTTTTTATTTGGGCTACTCAGATGGCATGCGCCGTAATGACGAGATAGATTCGCTCACACGCGATGAGCAAACCTATTTTATGAAAGTCAGTTATGCTTGGTTGCTGTAACCGTTATACCAGTCAGTATAACGATGGGGGTTAACTATCAATACAGACCAGGTTGCGCCCAGATTCTTTGGCATCGTAAAGGGCTTTATCGGCCCTTTGAATTAAGTTGTCGAGGCTGTCATCGGTTAAGCTAGCCACTCCGATACTAGTCGTGATATTTAGCTCTCCATCGGAGGTTTTGATTGGGCTAGCAGCCAAATTGGCTCTAAATTTATCAAGTAAAGTAAAGGCTTTGCTGCCATTTAACCCTTTAAAAGCCACCACAAACTCCTCGCCACCAAATCGTGCTACCACAAAGTGCTGCCCAAAAAACTGCTTAAGGCGCTGAGCAAACTCAATCAGGACTTCATCACCGATATCATGTCCATAGGTATCGTTGACCTTCTTAAAAAAATCGATATCTAACAACCCCACAGAAAAAGCGGTTTGTTTTTGGTTTAGCGTAATCAACTGAGGCTCAAAGCGTGAGAAAAAGTAACGGCGATTATAGACTTCAGTAAGGTAATCAAGGTTCGCCTGCTCCCATAATCTTCTCACCATATCGAGAGCGTCTAACGTGTTTAATACGCGGCAATGAAACTCTTCATGCACAAAAGGTTTCTTTAAAAAGTCATTGGCACCATTTTTAATAAAGCGTGCCGAAAGGCTTTGGTCATCATCACTAGAAAGACCAATAATTGCCATCTCTTCACGGGTAAAACGCTCTCTGACTTTTAAAATCAATCCAAAGCCATCTAATCCCGGCATGTTGTAATCGGTGATCAGTAATTGAATATCCTCTTGAGTATTGAGAACGTCTAAAGCTGATAAGCCATCATCGGCCTCAATCACCTGATATAAATGTTGCTCCAATAAGCTGCGAACAAACTTACGACTCACAACAGAGTCATCGGCCACCAGCACTTTGACATGTTTATTGCGTTGTAGGCGTTTAACTAGCCGCACCGCATATTCATAACTAAAACGGTTCTCCTTGAGGATGTAGTCAACAATCCCCAACTGCAGCAATCGTTGGCGCTGCTTGCTATCTAGACTGCCCGTTAGCACGATACAGGGGATCTGTTGCGCTAAAACTTGTTTAACAATCTCCCCTTCTTGCGCATCTGGTAGGTTCAAGTCCGTGATGGCTACGAAATAATCGTGCGAGGCAAGCAGTTTCTTGGCACAGGTAAAATCCTCAGCAAAGTCAACTTCACAGCCTAACTCCTGAGCAATTAAGTGCTGCAATATACGAGAAACAACTTTGCTGTCCTCTACCACTAATATCCGCACTCGACTCTCCTTAATGTCTCAACTTTTAGCACTATTATTATTGATAAGCGTACAGGCAAAGATCACATGTGCCCTAACCCTTTTTTGTTTTTTAACTCTCACCTACTTGGACATTGGTGGAAATATCGTCAGGAGACTGCTTTGGCTTTGACAGATCAATCACAACCGTTGCCGATATTTTATCCTGTATCGCTTGTCGATTGGCGTCCCAATAAATCTGGATAAAACCCAATAACCCGGTAGCAAATCCTGCACCGTAACCCCCGTACCGCCCAAATGCATCCCACAAGGAGATTGTTGAGGCGTCTAACTGGATTACCCGAATATTCAACAATTTTTTGCCTAATGTTTGACCATCGAACCACGCGGTAAACACGGTAAAATAAAATGCGGCCCAACCAAAACCCAAGCCTAAATCGTTAAGGATCCCTTTAGCCCACTCCAGTAAACTGTATTTAGGTGCGCTATTATCAAGCCTCTCCTCTTCTGCAATCGCCTTTTCACCTATATCGCTCTCGGTTGACTGCGCCGCTGCCGAAGTTAGCTTATCAGCAGTATCAACTATTGCGTTGTCATCATTAATATCTTGAGTCGCGTCAACGGATGGTTCATTGACTGGCGTTACTGCAACGGGGCCCAATGCTTCATCAACAATCGCCATCAAACGCAGGCGCTCATCCGCGGTAAGGCTCAGATCCGTCACAACACCAGTGAGTATCTCGCGCTTCTCAGCCATGCTGATTGAAGCAAGATTAAGCTTATCAACTAGCACCATTAGCTTCTGCTCTTTACAGCTAAACTCCTCACAAAAACTTATTGCCAATATACTTGGCAACATCGCCAGTACTTCCGAGGTGTCTTCCCCTTTTTTTACTGATGATGAGGTTTCATTATCCAGTGATGCACTCCGATTATAGTCAATGATGTTGTCGCTCGTGACATAGATAGTCATGATAAGCATAGAAAAATAGAGGAACCATTTTAACACTCGGCCAATTTGGTGACTTTTACGCTCAATGAGCAAGGTAAGCCCCACAAGCAGAATAAACAATCCCCCCGCCTGTTCAGCCAATACTGCAATTAATAGTGCATCAACCAACATAGCTAACCCCCTTTTTGTGGGTGATGCTAGCGGCGTATAGAGGACACTGGGCGCAATACTAAATGCAAAAGGCGTGACCATGGTTTTGGGATCTTTGACTTGGTTCACACATCGACTCCATGATGAAGAGAGTAAAATGACCGCGAAATCACGGTAAATTCATTTTAAAACACTAATCTATCAAGCAGATCCGCTTTAGACTAGGCTTTATAGCGATACAATGATGATAGAAAGTTACCCTTTAATAACTAAATGGAATAACGAAGATGAAACTATCATTTCTAAAGCAGCGAAACCGCACTATGATTTAGCAGTATAAATAAAGGAGCACGCTATCCATGAGTAAAATTTTCGAAGACAATTCACATACAATTGGCAATACCCCTTTGGTTCGTTTAAACCGTGTTAGTCATGGCAAAGTACTAGCAAAAGTTGAAGCGCGTAACCCAAGTTTCAGCGTAAAGTGTCGTATTGGTGCCAATATGATATGGGATGCCGAAAAGAAAGGTTTACTCACTCAAGATATAGAGCTTATTGAACCAACTTCAGGTAACACTGGTATTGCACTAGCCTACGTTGCCGCGGCACGTGGTTACAAGCTCACCCTAACTATGCCTAATACTATGAGCCTAGAACGCCGTAAGCTGCTTAAAGCTTTGGGCGCAAACTTAGTGCTGACAGAAGGCGCAAAAGGGATGAAAGGGGCTATTGATAAGGCTGAAGAACTACGCCAGTCAGCACCTGAAAAGTACCTAATTTTAGGCCAGTTCGATAACCCAGCAAACCCTGAGATCCATGAAAAAACCACAGGTCCAGAAATTTGGAATGATACTGACGGTGAAGTCGATGTGGTCGTGGCTGGCGTGGGAACTGGTGGTACCATTACAGGTATCAGCCGTTACATTAAGAATGTACAAGGCAAAGCGATTACTTCTGTCGCTGTAGAACCTGTAGATTCACCAGTGATTGCACAAACTCTTGCAGGGCAACCTGTTCAGCCTGGTCCGCATAAAATTCAAGGTATTGGTGCTGGTTTCATTCCTGGTAACCTTGACTTAGAAGTCATTGACCGTGTTGAAGCCGTGACTAACGAAGATGCTATCGAGATGGCGCAGCGTCTAATGAAAGAAGAAGGTATCCTAGTCGGTATCTCATCTGGTGCAGCGGTTGTTGCTGCTAATCGCATCGCAGCATTGCCAGAATTTGCCGATAAGAATATCGTTGTCATTCTGCCTTCCGCTGCCGAACGTTACCTATCGTCTGTATTATTCCAAGGTCAATTTGGCGACGCGGAAAACGTACAATAACGTACTGAAAACATAAATGCTTCATAAAAAAAAGCCCTGATAATCAGGGCTTTTTTATGTTTAAACTAAATCGCTTCATTTCAAAATATTCTGTATCGTCGCACCGATGATCCCGTCAACCTTTGCTCGGTTAAACTCACCTTTCACTACACTTTGATATTCAACCCAGCGAATCACCGCTAACAACTGATGGGCGTCTGACATAGCAGAATCTCGCCCTAGCTGAATAAAGAAATTCTCAATCGTTGCGATAAAGCCATCATCTAATGCGCGGATAGCTTTGGCTAATTCAGGATTACGTAGCGCCTCTTCATGAAATGCGAACTCAAGCACCCTATCATCTCGATGACTCACTTGCTCTTCAACGTGATCACACAAAAACTGCGCTAAGTTAGCGGCAAACGCTTGTGATCCAATCGGTTGTTCACTATCAGCTAAGGCTTGCAGAAGCTGAAAACTCTTCTCCTCTAACGCATTGTTCATCCACAAAGTTTTCTCGGCAAAATAGGTCAATGCATCGTTAATCAGATCTTTAATATCTTTAAAATAATAGGTGGTTGAAGCAAGTGGCACATCGGCTTCACTGGCTACAGCGCGATGACGAACGCCTCTAATCCCCTCTTTAACGATCAGTCTAAGCGTTGCTTCTAAGATAGCAATTCGCCTCGCCTCACCATCGACTCGATGTGTTGTACGGCCAACATAACTTAAAGGAAGAAGCATAATGTGTCCTTTGCGATCAGAGGTATAAAAACGTTTCAAACCCGCACTTTAGTTGGATATTAACACTTAAGGATGATATCGACTAGTGAGCACCATGACCAACGCCCCATCGGCCACACCAGTATCGCCACGCAACGCCTCAAGCCGTTAACAAGACTGTTTGATGCATCACAAAAGCAGTGTTCAATAGGAGAGCTAGTTCTCTTAATGACCAATATTCTGATGTATCTTAGCGACGATAGCGCTACAGTGCCCCTTATTTATAATCAAAGAGTTGTACCGATGCCTTTTTATCAATCGCCAAAGAAAATTGGCGCTTTTGATGCCAAATTTGAAGCTCAAAAAATTGCCTTTGCACCAATAACCTTTCAAGTTGCCCGCTGCTTACTTAAGTTTAATCTTCTCGCGATAATCGACAGCCATGGCAAAACGGGCTGCACCTTACAGCAGATCACCGCCCAAAGTGAGCTGACCGAATACGCTATCGGAGTGCTGGTTGACATGGGTCTAAGCATGGGACTACTTTGGCATAAGGATGAGCATTACCATGTTGATAAAATTGGCCACTTCTTACTCCATGATAGAATGGCTCAGATCAACCTAAATTTTGTCCAAGATATCTGCTACCAAGGCCTCTATGATTTAGATGAGTCATTAAAATTAGGCAAGCCTAACGGCCTAAAAGTATTTGGGGATTGGCAAACTATCTATCCCACCTTAAGTGAGCTACCCGAAAATGCTAAAAAAAGCTGGTTTGAATTCGATCACTATTATTCAGATCATGCCTTTCCGGTGTTACTACCACTCATTTTTAAACACCGGCCAGCGATGATCGTCGACATTGGTGGCAATACCGGTAAATGGGCATTTGCCTGCACGGCATTTGATACACAAGTAAAGGTCACCATCATGGACCTCCCTGGCCAGTTAAATGTCGCTATGGCTAATGCTGTAACTCATGGTGTCAATGATAGAGTCACGGGGTTTGAGTGCGACCTACTCGATGACAGCACCCCTTTTTATGGCGGAGGCGATCTCTACTGGATGAGTCAGTTCTTAGATTGCTTCTCTGATGAGCAGATCCTTACTATTTTACAGCGCACCGCTGCCAATATGAGTAAAGACAGTGAATTATGTATATTAGAAACTTATTGGGACAGACAGCCATTTGAAGCCGGCGCCTACTGCGTTAACGCAACGTCTCTTTATTTTACCGCCATCGCAAATGGCAACAGCCGCATGTACCACTCAAAAGAGATGCTTAAACTAATCTCTCAAGCGGGCTTATATGTCGATGAAGACATCGACAACATTGGCTTGGGGCACACGTTATTGCGATGCAAACTCAAACCATAAGCAATTCTTAATCGACAAGTAAATAGAATCAAATTTTATTATCATTAAGCAGACCCTATTATGAGCAGCAAAGAATGAATCAGCAATGGGGTTACCATGATAAATAGTATCAAAGCACTTCACCACAGTACGTCACGCTTACCAAGCCCCATGGGCGGTCTCGCATTGGCCATAGCCAGCCTCGGCTGGGCTTGGGACAGTTTACTTCCACAATATAACGGCCTAGGACAGACAACAGGGGCAATAATTGCCAGTGCACTTCTATCAGCACTGCTATGCAAATTTCTGTTACACCCTAAAGTATTAAAAGAGGAGCTCACCCACCCCGTTGTTGGCAGCGTTATTCCAACGTTTGCCATGGCATTAATGGTGGTCTCCAACACACTTTGGCACCAAAATCCCTTAGCGGGTCAATACCTATGGCTGATTGCCATTTGCATTCATTTAGTGTTTTTAAGTATGTTTGTCTATTACCGAGCATTTGACTTTAAGCTTGAACACATGGTGCCTAGCTGGTTTGTTCCACCCATTGGCATTATTGTCGCGGCAGTGAGTTTTCCTAACGATGGGTACCACTGGGTCGCAACAGCCACACTGATGTTCGGGATGGGGTGCTATTTAATTATGCTGCCGCTGATGCTCTATCGACTTATATTTTGCCCACAAATACCTGATGCAGCAAAACCAACAATCGCCATCTTGGCGGCACCCGCCAGCTTAAGTTTGGCAGGTTACCTAACTATTGTTGAACATCCATCTGTCACGATTATTGCACTGCTACTGAGTGTCGCGCTACTGATGACAAGTGTTGTCTATTTAGCTTTTTTCCATCTCTTTAAATTACCCTTCTCGCCAGGGTACGCCGCATTTACATTCCCTATGGTAATCGGCGCAACCGCTCTATTCAAAGTCTATCACTGGTTAGTTGCTAAGTATGGTGTGACACAGTTGGCAATAAGTGTTGAAACAACCGCTATAATTGAGCTGTTAATTGCTAGTTTCGTGGTTATCTATGTCGCTTATCGTTACATCAATCACTATGCCACCAAAAGTTATAAATAAACCTAAAAATAAAAAAACGAATCCGATTACTCATTAAATATGAAGGTAAATACGATTAACTGCACACTTAAAATTGCCAAAATTTAAAATATATTTAACATTTAACGGGGTTTTAAAATTCATTTAGGTAGTGATATCGCTCACATAAAAGTCATTTCCTAAATATTTTTCAAATTTTACAAAAAATATTTAAATAACATTTGATACATATATAGAACATAGCAACCCCACTTGAAAAGCAAAATACAAACAAAATTAAACAATAGCAAAAACAAAAAAGCAACAACAAGCCACTTTATGCAACATGACACTGCAAAATAAAACAAAGTAGCGTAAGACGAAGCTAATGCGACACACATTTGTTTCGCCTTTGTTATTAAAAAGATAATAAGTAAAACCCTTTAGCCACAGATTCACCTGTAACCTCTATGTTGCAGTTGTTACCTCTCTATGATTATATCGATGGCGACGTAAAGACTTTTATATATAAGTAAATATTTTAAAAGTTTTTACTGATTCAAAAGTCACATCAATAAAATAATAAGTCTCAGGGAGAAACAAAATGCAGCCTAATTCTATATTGGCTAAAGCTGTGCGTTTTGCATTAATTGGCGGAGCGGCGACTGCAGCACTAAGTGCACCAGCGGTCTATGCAGCAGATGAAGACAAAGTTGAACGCATTCAAGTCACAGGTTCACGTATTATTCGTGAAGGGGCAGTAGCTCCCACTCCTGTGACAGTAATCAGTGGTGCCGAACTACTCGCGACAGGGGCTACGAACATTGGTGAAGCGCTTAACCAACTTCCAGCTCTCGGGAGCACTTATTCCCTTGCGAATTCAGGTAGAAGCATCGGCACGGCAGGTTTAAACGTTCTCGATCTACGCAATATGGGAACAGCCAGAACACTTGTACTAGTGGATGGAAAGCGTCATGTATCTAGTTCTGCAGGCTCACAGAGAGTTGATGTTAATACAATTCCAAGTAGTTGGGTTGAGCGAGTAGAGGTTATCACTGGTGGTGCTTCAGCAATATATGGTGCGGATGCTGTAACTGGCGTTGTTAACTTTATCCTAAAAGAAGATATTGAAGGCTTAGACTTTTCTGTAACTAAAGGGTTCGCAGATGATTCAAACCACTCCAAAGAGAAGTTCTCACTATCTTACGGTACAGAGTTTGACAATGGTAATGGTAATGTTGCCTTTGCTGTTGAATATGCAGGGCAAGATCGTTTACGTAGCCTAGATCGAGATCAAACAGCTGTATCATTTACAGAGTTACGTAATCAAGATCAGCAACCAGGTAGTATAGACCCAAATGATCCAGACAAAATATTAACGCCTAATGCAGGGTATTATGCTATTAATAAAGATGGTGTATTTAATCTAGATGGCTGGAAAACATTTAACCCTGATGGTTCAATGCGAGAGGTCTACACTGGTAGTAATGTTGACGGTGTAAAGTGTGCAGACTGTGACTCTTTTAACTTGAGAGAATATACAGACTTACAACCTGAGTTTAAGAGATATAACATCAATTTCAAGGCCAACTATCAGATTAATGACGACATGAAAGCTTATTTTGAAGCTAAGTATGTTAACAGCCAATCGAGTGATTATGGTCAACCAGCCTTTTTCTTTGGTACTCCATTAAAGGTTAAACGCGACAATGCATTTTTACATTCCAGCGTTACTGACCTAATGGATGCTCAAAATGCAGATACTATTGGCGTTAGATTGTTCACTGATAGTATCGGTCAACGTATTGAAGACGATACTCGCGAAACACAGCGATACGTATTTGGCCTTAAAGGTTATATTGCAGATGACTGGGAATACGATACATTTGCTATCTACGGACAGACAGATCTTGAGCGTGTAAATAAAAACAACATGATCAAGAAAAATTTTGCCTACGCCTTAGATTCCGTCATTGAAAATGGTGTTGCTGTTTGTCGCGATGCCGGCGCACGTGCTGACGGATGCGTTCCGCTCAATATTTTTGGTGCAGGCAATGCTTCTTCAGAAGCTCAAAATTATGTGAATACTGTCTCGACAGGAACCTCTGTCATTAAACAAACAGTATTAGGTGGAACCCTAACTAACTCAATGCTTTATGAGTTACCAGCTGGGGATATCGGCTTCTCGACAGGCGTTGAATACCGCAAAGAAGAGTCCATACAGAAAGAGCCGAAAAATGCTGAAGGTACTTTCTTCAATGTGTTAGGAGAGGACAGCGGCGAATACGACGTAAAAGAAGTGTTTGCTGAAGTGAATATACCTTTACTCGCAGATCTTCCTGCTATTCAGCAACTTGATCTTGAACTGGCAGCTCGTTACGCTGACTACAGCACAATAGGCGATGCTACAACTTGGAAAGCGGGTCTAAGCTGGCAGCTTAATGATGAACTTCGAGCACGTAGTACCTATTCTCGCGCTATACGTGCACCGAATATTGGAGAGCTATTTGGTGCATTAGGACAAAACTTCTTTAATATCGATGACTCTTGCAAACTAGATAACTTGAATGATCTAACACCTGAACAAGCGGCTATTCGCAAAAATAGCTGTGCAGCCCTAGGTGTACCGGCTGACTTTAACTCAGATTATGATTCAGCAAGTATCGAAGGTCTAAGTGGTGGTAACGAAGATCTTAAAGAAGAAACATCAACAAGTTATACCATCGGTGCCATTTACCAACCCGACTTCATATATGGTCTGTCTATTTCAGCTGATTACTGGAATATCGAAATTGATGATGCGATTTCAAGTGTAAGTGCACAAAACATGATTGATAAATGTCTCGACTCGACCACAGGTATCGACAACATATATTGCCAACGAATTACTCGCGATCCAGCCACTGGTGAGATCACCAGTTTGACATCTCAATCATTAAATATCTCCAAGCTTGAAGCCGCGGGTATCGATTTTGATATCGGTTATGTGTTTGATTTATATAATGGTGATGTCAACACTAACATGGTGGTGACTCACTTGCTTAAACGCAACGAATATCCGTTCCAAAATGAGCCTGGTACGAGCAATGAGTATGCGGGAACAACAGGTGAGGCCGAATGGCAAGCTAACTTTACTGCAACCTATAGCAAAGATAACTGGGGTGTTTATTGGAGAACTCGCTTTATTGATGGCGTATCGCTATATACGCCACAAGATCTAGAGAAAAATCCAAACCCAAGTAGCAACATGTCATATGGCAAGTACTTCATCTCAGATGCTTCGATTGCTTACTCTTTCGAGAATGGCATTAAATTGAAGTTTGGTGTAGATAACTTATTTGACCGTGATCTCCCGTACGGTACAACAGGGACTGGCGCAGGTTCAGCATCTTACGACAACGTAGGTCGCTACTACCATGCAACCTTTAGTTTCGCGATGTAACCACAATATTTAATTTTAAAAACGGCATCTTAGGATGCCGTTTTTTTATGGCGCTATTTCTTCTGATTCTCTAAAGCCATAGCAAACAGGGATTAGTTAAAACCCAGGTAGTGCGCGGTGACCACGACTACACTCGAGACAATAAATAGCGCCAACATAAAGCGCCATATGAACTTGAGCCAAGCCCCCCAATCGACGCGGCATACGCCTAAGGTCGCCATCAGTGATGCCGATGTCGGCACCAACACATTCGTAAAACCGTCACCAAGTTGAAACGCTAACACTGCAACTTGACGGCTCACACCAACAATATCGGCCAACGGTGCCATCAGTGGCATGGTTAGCGCGGCCTGCCCAGAGCCTGATGTCACAAAGAAATTAAACACTGATTGAAACAGCAACATGAACCACGCAGAAAACACAGCAGGAAGTTGACCTATCACACTGCCTGCGCCACTGAGTAAGGTATTGAGCACGCTGGGCTCTGTAGGCTTTCCACCGCCTAATAGAATTAAAATACCTGAGGCACAGCCAACCAAGATGGCGGGTTCCAGCATAGTGGTAGCGCCTTGTTTAAAGCTAGTGGCAATACGATTAACTGTCATGCCGTTTAAACGAAATATCACCGCAATCACACCAACGATAATCCCCATGGTAAAAAACTGGCTGGCGATTTCAGGGATAAACCAAGCTTGAGTAACGACGCCCCAGATGACCCACACAACAGTACTTAAAATGGTCAATAGCACTAAGATATCACCGAGGTTAAAGCGGCTTTCCAAACTCGCGCTAGACTGGTGGTCGCGGAAGTATTGATCACTTTGATAACAGTAAGATAGCTGGGGCTGCTTACGAATTTTTGCCCCATACCGCATGGTGAAAATAATCCCCATCAGGGTAAACCCGGCCCATAGCAGGCCACGCACTCCCGCGCCCGATAACACAGGGATCCCAGCAATGCCTTGTGCAATAGCAACGCTAAATGGGTTCATCCAAGAGCTGGCAAAGCCTATTTGGGTGGCGACATAAGTCACCATCACCGTCGTGATACCATCAAAGCCCAAACGTATCATCAAAGGACAGATGATAATGGCGAAGGCTATCGCCTCCTCACCCATGCCAAATACCGCACCCCCTAATGAGAACAAGGTGAAAATGACCGGAATGAACAAGCCTTCGTTACCGCGGGTTTTGTCGATAAGGCGCAAAATACCGTTGTCGATAGTGCCAGTTTCCATCACCACACCAAACGCACCGCCTATGACTAACATAAACATGATCACACCAATGGCGGTGCCCCATTTGGAGCCGGAGGTCATCCCCTCGAAGGCAAAGTTGAAAAAGCCGACCCCGCCACCGCCCTCAAACAACCCCACAGGTTGCTTGACCGAATTACCCTGTTCATCGATTTGGTAACGAAAGGATTCTGGGTCGACGACACTACGCGTCTTCTCTACGCCATCACTGACATAGGCTATCTCTTGCGTATCGAAAGCACCTACCGGCACAATATAGGTCAATAACATTGCCGCTAAGGCGACAAAGAAGATGATGACTAAGGTATCTGGCATCTGCCATGTTTTGTTTAAATCGGGAGAAGCTACGGGGCTTGATTGCGAAGGAGGGAGTGTTACTTTGTCCATTTTTAGCCATGGTTATTGTTTTATGACGCTAAATATAAACTAAAAGTGCGACAGTTCACAGTCAGCAAAGAGGATGATTGAACCACCATCACACCACAAAAATGGCAATAATAGTCACCATTATTTAACTAAGGTTCTTATATAAACCATCAGCAAGCTTCACCGTTCTTCAACATGGAAAATGGCCTAGCTCCCAACATCAATGTAAATCTGCGCCAGCGCACACTAGCATAAAAATGGTGAAGCCCCTCTAGCTTCAACTATTTAAATCAAACAGTTACTTGTAGCTTTGGCCTACAGCTCATAGAATCATCTTTAATCAATCATCAATAATATTGATAGTTTTAATTTGAATCTGTTTCAGATAGGAACCCTACACATCACATGAAATATTCACTTAAGCAAATTATCGTTTTTGACGCGGTAGCCAGCTTAGAAAGTGTTAGCGCTGCAGCCAGAAAGTTATCGATGACCCAATCTGCGGTCAGTATGTCTCTAGGACAACTGGAAAACCTGCTTGGCCGCCCGCTCTTTATCCGTCAAGGGAATCGCCTCACGTTAAGTCATTGGGGAAATTGGCTGAGACCAAAAGCAAGGCGCCTACTTCAGGATGCGCAACAGATCGAACTAGGGCTTCATGAACAGCATCTTATCAGTGGCAGATTTAGGGTGTGTTCTAGCCAAACAGCTGCAGAACACCTCCTGCCAGCGCTTATCAGTAAAATCGATACTGACTTTCCCGAATTACGCATAGAGGTCACAGTAGAGAATACCGAAAATGTGATCGAGGGCCTACTTAACTATGAGTATGACTTTGGTATCATCGAAGGTAGAAATGATGATAGCCGACTTTATCAAGAACAGTGGATAGACGACCACTTAGTGATTATTGCCTCTCCTCATCATCCTTATGCACGTTACGACACAACTAGCCTATCTCAGTTGGAGCAGGCCAAATGGGTATTGCGAGAACAAGGTGCTGGTACGCGACGCATCTTTGAAGGGGCAATACATGGCGTGATTGAAAAACTCAATGTCTGGAAAGAGTATGAACATGTCTCTTTGCTTAAAGCACTGGTTAAAAATGGGGTCTACCTCAGCAGCCTACCCTACTTAGATGTTGAAAAAGAGGTGGCTTCGGGCGAGCTAGTAATACTGGAAACACCGCAGCTCAATATGCAGCGTCACCTCTCATTTGTTTGGCGTAATGATTCGGGTGAAAACCCATTAAGAGATTGCTTTATTACCGAAGCGCGCCGATTGAGTAAACATCGGCAACTACACAAGCAAAATTGATCAATAAAAATGGGGCTAATAGCCCCATTTTTATTTGCTTGTATTGTGATTAGCTATAAACCTGTGACACTTTTAAGGCTATCATCTCTCTGGTAATCACCCCCACAAGCTTACCCTGTTCAACCACTGGAAAGCTGCTTGGCTTATTGGCATGCGCAAGTCTTAAACGCTCTTCGTAACTAGCGAAAGTTGTCCCCATCAATATGCCCGTGTCACTCACAGGGAACAGTTTCTCTCTGTCTACGACCATTAACTCAATAAGCTGCGCCACTGAATCATTCAAAGAAACCGTCATCACCCTTGTTTGCATTAAATCCGCCACCTTGTAACTAATGCCACGCACGTACTCCTCAGACCAAAGACTACGCAGCAAGTCTTGTTGTGACACATAACCCACCAGTTGTTGTCGACTATCAACCACCGCCGCGCCGCGCTGCTCAGCATTAGACAAACACTTAAGTCCTTCATAGACAGATAAATCAGGTGTTAAGGTAAAAGGTGTGGTATCCATCAGCTCGCTGACGGTAAGTTTTTGAATTGATTTTGGCATTGAAATATCTCCAGCAAGATTGATGTGATGTTTAGGATTCGATATTGGTAAGCATTGTGCTAAAGGAATAGGCGCCAATTGCAGCGCAGTTTGATGTTTGGGTTGTTGTTCTATCATCCAATAGCCTAAACCGACAAATAGGCCACCGCCGACGATGTTCCCAAGCGTCACAGGAATAAGGTTATTAATAATGAAATGGTAAAAGGTGAGATCCGCAAACTGACTCTGGGCAACGCCCAGCTGCGCAAAATAGTCAACAGAACCAAAGTTGGCGATGATGATCCCCAGTGGCACCATAAATAGGTTGGCAATGCTGTGCTCAAAACCGCTACTAACAAACATCGCCACGGGTAGCATCAGTAAAATGGCCTTAGTCAACGCATCTTTGCTAGCAAAGGTCATCCAAACCCCGAGGCAAACCAACATGTTGCACAATATCCCTAGGGAAAAGGCTTGCCCCCATCCATGGTGTAACTTGTGTTGGGCGATGTGCAAGGCATTTAGCCCCCACAGCCCGCCATCTAACTCATACATACGTGCACTAAAGATAAGCAGTAACATTAGTAAGGCACCGAGCAGGTTACCCAAGTAAACACGTAACCAGCAAACAAGCAGCGAACGTGTGCTTACCAGCTTTTGAGCCCATGCCACGCTGCTTAGTACTGTACTGGTAAAAAGCTCACCGCCGCAGATAACGACCAACATTAAGCCTAGGCTAAATGCTAGCCCCCCCGCTAGACGCACCAAGCCCCAAGGCCCCTCGCCTGCACCCGTTGTTACCGTAATATAAAAAACAAATGCAAGCGCAATGAATGCCCCAGCAAAAGTTGCTAAACCAAAGGATTGCCAAGGGGATTTAGTGATCTTCAATTGCCCATATTGCTCAGCCTGGCTAAACAAACTTTGCTGACGTAACGCTGTCCCCCCCTTTTGTACGACATGACGATGGGGTAGATTAATCCCTGACAATGCCATGAATGGCTCTCCTTCCTGTGATGATTGCGTCGATTAATGCGTTAGTTGGCATACCTATCTCCTAATATGAAGCTCGCTAAAGTTATTGGCTTAATTGCCTTGGCTCTCAAAACATTAACGACAAAAAGTCACAAATAAAATTGGGTAATAGTGATAGGAGCCATCAATTTATTTGATAAGGAAAGGGTTTTGCTATCAACATGTAAAATAAAATTGTTTTATTAAATATCAGTAAGTTAGTAACCTTTTCAAACGAGTGCTATAGATATTTAGTTGGTGTCCTATAGTCGCGTTAGCAACTTTGACTAAAAGGGAGATGGGTAATAAACAGCAGGCTTACCACTATGCGCTGCGCTATAAATTTACTTGATATGCTGCAAGAGAGCGTCAATAACACTGCAGGTTTAATTGTTTAGCTATAAACTTAATTTGCATTAAGCGGATGCTAAACATGACCGACAACACACTTTGGCGAGATTACGTGACACAGCCACCCTGATAAATGTGAGTACGTTGCATCAGTTCATAAAAACAGTGCCACAAGCCTCTTGGCTCGCAAAATAGCGATTAAAGGAGAGCTAGTGACAAACGCAATATATATGCCTAATGTAAATTTAATTTGAAGATTGGCTCACAAGTTGTTAACTAGATCTCAATTTGCTGAATCCTCCCCTTCAAGAATATTGATACTTAATGCCACACCCTGCTCGCTGTGTTAATATTTATGAGGTAAATTGGTCTGACCAATTTTAACAAGTGTTAGGGACACAACTGCTCAAGCCGAATAGGGACCTTATCTAATCGGACTGCGCAGATAAGTAAACTAAATCGCATCAACCAAACACGGTTACGGCTTAGTTTAACTTCAAGGAATTAATTGCAGTCATCATCATGTAGATGAGTCACTATGTTCTTCTCGGAGAATGAGAAATTATGTCAGAAACAGTCAAACACGAAGAAACGGAAGCCTCTGGGCAGTCTTATCAAGAGCTTCATCGTCCCGCCTCAGAGTTTAATACTCGAGAAGAATATTTAGATCATGAACTTAAGATCATGAAGCCTAGGCGCTGGGGACTGAACTTGCCAGGTAGAGATTTTCGCTTTGAATGGGAAGACCTAGTTCCTGCTATCGCAGGTACCATAGGTATTACCGTGATGTATTCAGCAGTGATGGCGGCATGGGCTTCTGGCCTAACAGAACGCTGGGACCACATTAACTTAGGGGCTGAATTTGCCATCCAAGTGGTACGGGTTGAGATGCTTATTCCTGCGCTACTTTTCTGTATTATCAGCTCTGGATTTATCAACCCTCGAGCCAACTTGGGGGGTAACCACGGACCTATGATTCCGCTGATCGGTGCCATCGCACTGGCAGGGGCACATCCGTTAGCATTAGCAATTTTGTTGGGGGTTTTTGGTCTTATCTTAAGCTACTTTAAGGGGGGGTCGCGACTGGTTAACCTCACCTCCAGTGGGGTTGCAGGGGGCTTACTGGTGTTCTTAGGCTTTATGGGCGCTAAGAGCCAAATCACGTCTCTGTTTGATTGGTCTGCGAGTTTACAGGACAAACATTCACTTGATTACAGTCTTGGGTACGTTGCCTTTTTCATCCTGCTCGCAAACGTTGTACTCTATGCGTTCTTGGCGAAAATCGGTAAGCGCTGGTTAGCGATTCCACTGTGTTCTATTTCGGCAATTGTCTTAGCGTTTGCACTTGGTGCGGGACTTGACCTTCAGTTTGTCACCGAGCCTGGCATCCCAAATCTTAACCCTATGTATTGGTGGGGATCGACCGAATATGGTTGGCAGCTTGGCCTACCTAACTTCGAACACTTCGTTGCCTCGTTACCATTTGCTATCTTGGCTGTGGCCATGTGGTCACCAGACTTTTTAGGGCATCGTATTTTTCAAGAGCTAAACTATCCAAAAGGTTCTGAAAAAGTATTGATGGATGTCGATGACACCATGACCACCTGTTCGCTACGTCAAATTGTCGGTACAGCGGTTGGTGGGGGTAACATCACCTCATCATGGGGAACCTACATGATCCCAGCGGCCATCGCTAAACGCCCAATTCCTGCAGGTGCCATCCTTTTAGGCGCACTATGTATTATTGTTGCTATCGTTGGTTACCCTATGGATGTGACCGTATGGCGTCCGGTAATGTCTATCGCGCTGCTTGTTGGTGTTTTCTTGCCATTACTTGAAGCGGGTATGCAAATGGTTAAAGACACCCAAAGCAGCCAAGCAGCTGGTATCTGTATCTTCGCATCGTTTGTGGCTAACCCTGTATTAGCGTGGGCATTAACCATGTTCTTAGATAACAATGGTCTTATTGGTGATAAAGAGCGTGCTAAAAACCTTAGCGTTGCCGATCGCCTCGTGATCCCCGGCCTTGCTTTTGTTATCTGCCTGGCTGCCATGTTAGCCGTTGGCATGATCCAGGGCATACCACCACTGCTTTAATCGCTTCCCCAGTAAGAAGAGAGCTGCGGCTCTCTTCTTGCCTTTCTCTTCTATACTTATTATCAATTTTATTTATAACACTAAGGCGCGCCAACTTCGCCTCGTAATGAACGCCAACTGTCGTCCGGTGATGATTATCCTTATCACTCTCATTAGCGGCGGTATCGCCAATTGAATTTGCTAAATAACTGACATCAAGTTGAGATGCAAATAGAAAATGACGCCTAAAATGATACCTTGATAACAGTTTTGGCAATATGTCGTGTAAAAGCGACCTGATTCGGATGCAGGCTATAAGCAGATATGGTAATATCTTTACGGTAAATTGGTCTTACCAATTTGTTGGTCGGGAAAACTGAGATAGATTTAGCTTATCGACTAACAAAATTTGAATTTCATCGACACGTTAACGCGGTTCGATAACCCGTTCCCATCATCAGGGCTATACAGTGAGGGGAGCTTTACGACTTAGCTATTGGTGTATCGCTATCATCGCTTGTATCAAGCCAACTAGATACCCAATAACCTTTATCTCAAACAGAAGGTATTAGTACGATGACCGAAAAAACTGAACTGTTCACCAAAGCGTGGGAAGGTTTTACTCCTGGTGATTGGAAGTCTGAAGTGAATGTACGTGACTTCATTCAGGCAAACTACACGCCATATGAAGGCGATGAATCATTCCTTGCAGGCGCAACTGAAGCGACTGACACTTTATGGGATAAAGTGATGGAAGGGATCAAACAGGAAAACCGCACCCATGCGCCTGTTGATTTTGACACTGACAAAGTTTCTACCATTACCTCTCATGCTGCCGGCTACATCAATCAAGATTTAGAAACGATTGTTGGTCTACAAACTGATGCCCCACTTAAGCGCGCTATGCTGCCTAACGGTGGTATCCGCATGGTTGAAGGTTCTTGTGCCGCTTATGGTCGTGAGCTAGATGCCGACATCAAGTACGTTTATTCTGAGCTACGTAAAACACACAACCAAGGTGTTTTCGATATCTATACCCCAGAAATCATGCGTTGCCGTAAATCAGGTGTCTTAACCGGTTTGCCAGATGCCTATGGCCGTGGTCGTATCATCGGTGATTACCGTCGTATCGCGCTGTACGGTATCGACTACCTGATGCAAGATAAATTTGCTCAATTTGGTTCACTGCAAGCAAAATTCGAAGCGGGTGAAGATTTAAGCTACACCATGCAACTTCGTGAAGAGATTGCTGAGCAGCACAAAGCGCTGGGTCAAATGAAGCAGATGGCTGCAAGCTATGGCTTTGACATCTCAGGTCCAGCTACCAATGCTAAAGAAGCCATTCAATGGACTTACTTCGGTTACTTAGCCGCAGTCAAGAGCCAAAATGGCGCAGCAATGTCTCTAGGGCGTACCTCTAGCTTCCTTGACGTTTATATCGAACGAGATATCAAAGCAGGTGTACTAACAGAGCAGCAAGCACAAGAGATGGTTGACCATTTCGTCATGAAGCTACGTATGGTGCGTTTCCTGCGTACACCTGAATACGATGAGCTGTTCTCTGGCGACCCAATCTGGGCAACTGAATCTATCGCAGGTATGGGCCTTGACGGTCGTACATTAGTAACCAAGTCTAGCTTCCGTTTCTTGCACACTCTGTACAACATGGGCCCAAGCCCAGAGCCAAACATCACCGTACTTTGGTCTGATAAGCTACCTATCGGCTTTAAAAAGTACTGCGCTAAAGTGTCAATTGACACTAGCTCAATCCAGTACGAAAACGATGACCTAATGCGTCCTGACTTCGAGTCTGACGATTATGCTATCGCCTGTTGTGTAAGCCCAATGGTTGTTGGTAAGCACATGCAATTCTTCGGCGCCCGTGCCAACCTTGCTAAAACCATGCTTTACGCCATCAACGGTGGTATGGACGAAAAACTTAAGACCCAAATCGGTCCTAAGTTCGCACCAATCACTGACGAAGTGCTTAACTACGATGACGTTATGGGTCGTTTAGACACCATGATGGATTGGTTAGCCACACAATATGTGTCTGCGCTAAATGCTATCCACTTCATGCATGACAAGTACTCTTATGAAGCAGCTCTTATGGCACTTCATGACAGAGATGTACGTCGTACTATGGCGTGCGGTATCGCTGGTCTTTCTATCGCTGCCGATTCATTGTCTGCAATCAAGTTTGCAAAAGTAAAACCTATCCGTGACGAGCATGGCATCGCTGTCGATTTCGACATTGAAGGTGACTACCCTAAATTTGGTAATAACGATGCACGCGTTGATGATTTAGCCACAGAGCTAGTAGAACGTTTCATGGCTAAGATTCGTGACATGAAAATGTACCGTGATGCGATTCCAACTCAGTCAATTCTCACCATCACCTCTAACGTGGTTTATGGTAAGAAGACAGGCACAACACCTGATGGTCGCCCAGCTGGTGCACCGTTTGCCCCTGGTGCAAACCCAATGCATGGTCGTGATGAAAAAGGTGCTGTAGCATCGCTGACATCTGTTGCTAAACTTCCATTTGCTCATGCTCAAGATGGTATCTCTTATACCTTCTCTATCGTGCCCAATGCACTGGGTAAAGATGATGATGGACGCCGTGCAAACCTTGCAGCCTTGATGGATGGCTATTTCGCACACAACGATTCACGCGAAGGTGGTCAACACCTTAACGTGAACGTGATGAACCGCGAAATGTTGGAAGATGCAATTGTAAACCCTGATAAGTACCCACAATTAACGATCCGTGTTTCTGGTTATGCTGTGCGTTTTAACGCCCTGACACCAGAGCAACAGCAGGACGTTATTACACGTACTTTCACTCAAGGGATGTAAATCTCCATATTCCCACGCTGAAACGGTAGATTTTTGGTGAATTTAAGCTAGGCTGTGCTCTAATTTAGTACAGCCTACTTTAATGAAGTAAACGGAGTCACAATGGCAGTAAAAGGTCGGATTCATTCACTTGAGTCCTTTGGTACAGTCGATGGTCCAGGCATCAGGTTTATCGCCTTTATGCAAGGCTGTCTAATGCGCTGCCAATATTGCCATAACCGTGATACGTGGGATCTTCACGAAGGTCGTGAAGTCGAGGTCGATGAGCTAATGGAACAGATCATTAGCTATCGCCCTTTTTTGGAGTCTAGCGGTGGTGGCGTAACCGCCAGTGGTGGTGAAGCTATTCTTCAAGCAGAGTTTGTCAGCGAACTATTTAAAGCCTGCAAAACCCAAGGTATTCATACCTGCTTAGACACTAACGGATTCGTTAGAAAATACACACCTGTTATCGATGAACTGCTCGAGAATACCGACTTGGTACTACTTGATATCAAGCATATCGATGATGACAAACATATAGAATTAACCAAAGTCAGTAATCATCGCACACTGCAATTTGCACAGTATCTGCAACAAAAACAACAAAAAACTTGGATACGCTATGTTGTAGTTGGAGGATTTACCGACGATATCGACTCAGCCAAAAAGCTCGCTGAGTTTATTAAGCCTATGAGCAATGTGGAAAAGGTTGAATTACTACCTTACCACGAACTGGGTAAGCATAAATGGGAAGCGATGGGAGAAGAGTACGAGCTTAGTAACATCTCCCCGCCAAGCAGAGCAACCATGGACCAAATAAAACAGATCTTTTTAGAGGCGGGGATTAATGCCGTTTATTAGCGGCTAAAGCTCTTCCCAATAGCTAGTGTCGAGACGTTCAAAGGCGACTTTTAATATGATGGCCATATCTCGATAGCAAGCATTAGCCCCCAAGGGGGCACAAGCGACCCCCATACCTTGCAGTTTGTTGGATAGCGCATTACACCAATCAAACAGGGTTAACGGCAAAGGGTGCTGCGCTCGCCAGCCGAGCCAAAGTAAGCCTTGAATAGGCAAACTGAGAAAAAATAGTGCGATAGTGATCGCTTGGGGAAGGAACGCCCAGCCATAAAGATACACTTGGCTAGCCCCAGCAAACAGCGCCAAAACAGGCATTAACTTAATGGCCAGCATGGTTGCCCGCACGACACGATATTCTGGAAAGTAAAAACTAAGTTGTTTGACCATAGGCCAAGTCTTCATATAACGACGACCCTCACCTAAGGTTTTTAACACTTTAATGGTCAATGATGACACCTAACTTTTGAAACACTGACTTTAACATAGCACAAGCACAGCAAGAGCCCCAAGCACTCTGCGTGCACAGAAGACAGTTTTCAACGCCTTTATTCGGGCACATAACGTGGTTTTCAACTTAACTGGTTGAGGCCATTTTAATTTCGGTGAACGCAACAGATTCACTAACTTTGCAAAAGGTTTTAAACATGTCAAACAAACTGGTATTAGTACTAAACTGCGGCAGCTCTTCGTTGAAGTTTGCTATTATTGATGCCTTAACAGGTGACGACCAGATCTCGGGCTTAGCCGAGTGCTTTGGTCTTGAAGACTCTCGCATAAAATGGAAAGTTGATGGTAAAAAGTTTGATGCAAAATTAGGCGCTTTTACCGCTCACCGTGAAGCCGTTGAGTTCATCGTCACCAAGATTCTTGGTGAGCACCCACAGATTGCCGAACAGATCCAAGCAATTGGACATCGTGTTGTTCACGGTGGTGAGAAGTTTACCCACTCTGTGATCATCGACGATAGTGTTATCCATGGTATCGAAGAAAGTGCAATATTTGCGCCGCTACACAACCCAGCTCACCTAATCGGTATTCGTGCAGCCCAAGCCTCTTTCCCTAATTTGCCACAGGTTGCTGTGTTTGATACCGCATTTCATCAAAGTATGCCTGAACATGCCTATATCTATGCCCTACCTTACAAGCTATATCGTGAGCATGGTATTCGTCGTTATGGTGCACATGGTACCAGCCACCTGTTTGTCAGCCGTGAAGCAGCGAAAGCCCTTGGTAAAGAGTTAGACGACACCAACGTCATCTGCGCTCACTTAGGCAATGGCGCCTCTGTCACCGCTATTAAAGGTGGCAAGAGTGTAGATACTTCAATGGGACTAACGCCATTGGAAGGACTCGTCATGGGCACTCGTTGTGGCGATATGGATCCATCTATTGTTTACCATCTTATTCATAAGCTTGGCTACACTGCTGATGAAGTTAACAACTTGATGAATAAACAAAGTGGTCTGTTGGGGATTTCTGAGTTGACCAACGATTGCCGTGGTATCGAAGAGGGTTATGAAAATGGCCACAAAGGTGCAACCCTTGCGCTAGAGATTTTCTGCTACCGTCTTGCTAAATATATCGCGTCATACACTGTTCCACTTGGCCGATTGGACGCCTTAGTCTTTACTGGCGGCATCGGCGAAAACTCAGATTTGATCCGAGAAAAAGTGCTTAACCTGTTGAGTATCTTTAACTTCGAAGTGGATAAAGAGCGTAACACAGCAGCGCGTTTTGGTAACCAAGGTCAAATCACCACAGACAATGGCCCTATTGCCATGGTTATCCCAACGAACGAAGAGTGGGTGATTGCTGAAGATGCTGTATCACTGCTGAAATAGTCATCATTGTATTTTGTCATGTGGGCTAAAGCCCACATGACCCATTGCATTTATTTTTCTAGCCTTTAGGCAAAGAGAAACCACATTGAGGTATTTATGTCTCGCAATATCATGCTTATTCCTAACGGTACTGGAGTTGGCTTAACGTCCATCAGCCTTGGTATGGTTCGTGCGTTAGAGCGCCATGGAGTAAAGGTTCGCTTTTTTAAACCGATTGCCCAGCAACGTCCTACTGATACAGGTCCAGAGCGTTCAACGACCATCTTAAGTAAATCGCCAACGGTTAATCCGCTTGAACCATTCGATATGGAACATGCTGAGAAACTTATCCGTACCGATCAGACCGATGTATTAATGGAGCAGATCATTGCTCGCGCAACTGAATGTGCCGATCCGTCCGAGACATTGATTGTTGAAGGTTTAGTACAGACGCGTAACCACCCTTTCTCGGACGACATCAACTATCAGATTGCTAAAGCGCTCGATGCCGATATCATCTTTGTTGCCGCACCAGGAAATGAAACCCCCACTGCGCTGATGAATCGCCTTGAAATTGCCCATAACGCATGGGGCGGTAGTAAAAACAAACGTCTTATCGGCGCTATCATCAATAAAATTGGTGCGCCTGTCGATGATGAAGGCCGTGCTCGCCCAGATTTGTCAGAAGTGTTTGACCATCAAGATATTCAGCGTCCCGATGCAGCAAGCATGTTCCAGCTTCCAGGTAAGAGCAAATTACGAATTTTAGGCAGTGTACCTTATAACCTAGATCTCGTGGCACCACGTGCCTCCGATTTAGCCAAGCACTTAAGTGCTCGTATCATCAATGCAGGTGAGATGCACACACGTCGTCTACGTAAAGTCACCTTCTGTGCTCGTAGTATTCCTAATATGGTTACCCACATTAAGACTGACTCATTGTTAGTCACATCGGGCGACCGCTCTGATGTCATTGTGTCAGCGTGTCTGGCTGCAATGAACGGTGTTAAAGTTGGCGCGTTATTGCTAACAGGTAGCTATGAGCCAGAACCAGAGATCATGGCCCTTTGTGACCAAGCTTTCGAAACTGGCCTACCCGTATTTTTAATTGACACCAACACGTGGCAAACATCACTTAACATACAGCGCTTCGATCACGAAGTGCCTGTCGATGATGCGGTACGTATTGAAGAAGTCCAAGAGTACGTCGCCAGCCATATCGACCAAAATTGGGTTGAAACCATTACGATGAACTCGCCACGCGAGCATAGACTATCACCACCAGCCTTTCGTTATAAGCTTACCGAACTTGCACGCGCTGCGAGCAAGACGGTGGTATTGCCTGAAGGTGATGAACCAAGAACAATTGAAGCGGCCGCTATCTGCGCTGAACGTGGCATTGCCCGTTGTGTACTTATCGGTAACCGTGAAGAGATTGAGCGTATCGCAAGTCAACAAGGCGTCATATTAGGTGATGGGGTTGAAATCATTGAACCTGAAACGGCTCGAGAGCGCTACGTTGCACCTATGCTTGAGCTTCGTCGTCATAAAGGTTTAACTGAAGTTGTTGCCCGTGAACAACTTGAGGATAACATGGTACTGGGTACTATGATGCTGGCTCAAGGTGAAGTTGATGGTATTGTCTCTGGCGCGGTAAACACCACAGCCAATACAATTCGTCCACCACTGCAGTTGATTAAAACTGCACCAGGCTCAAGCTTAGTCTCCTCAATCTTCTTTATGTTGATGCCGGATCAAGTGCTTGTGTATGGTGACTGTGCCATCAACCCAGATCCTAATGCTGAGCAATTAGCCGATATCGCAATCCAATCAGCCGAAAGCGCGATTGCATTTGGTATCGACCCGCGTGTTGCCATGATCAGCTACTCTACTGGCAGTTCAGGTACTGGTTCTGACGTCGATAAAGTACGTGAAGCGACCCGTATTGCAAAAGAAAAGCGTCCTGATCTGATCATTGATGGTCCGTTACAATACGATGCGGCCGTAATGCCAAATGTGGCGCAATCTAAAGCGCCAAACAGCCCTGTAGCGGGACAAGCAACAGTATTTGTATTCCCAGACTTAAATACGGGTAACACGACTTACAAAGCGGTTCAGCGAAGTGCTGACTTAATCAGCATAGGTCCAATGCTTCAAGGTATGCGCAAGCCGGTTAACGATCTATCTCGTGGTGCATTGGTCGACGATATCGTCTATACCATCGCGCTAACTGCGATTCAGGCGTCTCAGAATTAAGATTGTTGCGGTAACAAAAAGGCCTGTCATCTGACAGGCCTTTTTTTTGAAAAATGAGCTGTAAAACTTAATTTTAAGCTGCTGTATGAGTGAAAATAGTCCAACAACACACAATGCATCAAAATTTAACCAAATTAATTTATCATTTAAGTTCAATAACTTAAAAGTTATGCATCTACTCTTCAACATAGTTGTCCACAGATTCTGTGGATAAGAGTAAAAAAAGCTTCATTCAGATATGCCCGACTCTATCCCTGTAGTCAACAAATAAATGATTGCCCACACTAAAAACCTCACTTGCCAAGCAAAACCATAATCGCGATACTAAAACCAAAGTCTTGATGCCGAATTATATGAAAAAACTAATTTTTATTGTCACACTATTACTACTTGGTTGTAGCCAAGACTCTGAAACCATGAGCGGAGCACAAACTCCTGAGCAGGTCTCTCTAGGGTTTTTCAAGGCAATCTATGTCGATAGAGACGTAGAGCAAGCCAAACAATATGTCGATGAGCCGATGCAAAAGGTACTGTCTCATTACTACATCGCCTCGGCAGTACAACGCCATGTACTCAATCTATCCATGACTAATGTCACCATGGAGATTGAAGAGATAGATATCGATTTTTTCCGTAAGTTTACAGATGACGTGACAGTGATCGTAAAAATGCAGGGCGTAAGAGGTAGTGAGAACTGGGTTGATGATCGAACCATTCGATTACATAAAGTAAAAAAACAATGGGTTATCGTCGAGATACTCCCTGAAAAAGGCAATTTAAATTAATAATACCACTGGAATGTTTAGCCCATACACTGCGCTTTATAGGTTATAGCCTTGAGTCTTTAGCATTAATCAAATAAAAAAGAGCAACCTAAGTTGCTCTTTTTTTATCTGACGCGAGTGTTCTGCTAAACATATAGCGACACTAACCTATGGGTGTTTGGATACTTAACTAATCCAAAAACGCTTCTTCGTCTTTCTCTAACGGTAAAGACTCCATTACTTCATCTTGTACTTGGTAATATGCGCTTTCGTATTCACGAGCTTCCATAACAACTCCAGATATTAAGTAGGGTACAGGCATGCTATTTTTACTGCATTTTGCCTGGGGTTAGGTATTTGCCTATCTGCAAACTCCATGGCAAGAATAATAACATCAAAAAAGCTGGAGTTACAGAAAACTTTCAGTTTGGGCAGCTAAAACAGCTGCAAAACCGACTCAAACACTAAAAAGCCTCAAAAATACGAACCTCAACATGAAAGACTTTCACCTTTTAACCTCCAATAACGCTAAAAAACAGTTCTGTTAAAACAAATAGGTCTAGGGAAAAGCTAAGAAGCTGCTATCAATTAATAGATAACAGTAAAAATGTTTGCTGGATAGGATGAGGGGCAGTCAATGAATGCACTAGTTGAGTTTGAAGCAAATAAACTTGCAGATCTATTTTCCCAAGGGGACATCTTATCCATTCATATGTTCATGGATACCATGTCGATCTCTTTTGATGTACAAGACGTTCTCTTTACACGGATATCGGCGCTGCGACAGCCAGATCCCATCAAAATCGCGCAGATTATTGAATCTTATGGGGCGTCCTTAATTCATGAGCAGATGAGATATTAGAGTTAATTTAACGAATCGAAACACCTAACGGCTATGTCACACATAAAAATGAGCATAGCCTATTAAGTTATTTATCAGTATCTTAGCAGAAACGCTAGATAAGCGATGACAGTTTATGCCGATACAGTAGAACTTTCAGTGCTTTATTCGGGTCGACATCGGCAAATACAGTAGGGTTATCAATTTTCTCAACAAATTCAAGTTGAGGGCTTTGCTGTGATACTTGCTCTTTTAAGAAATCAATGTCTAACTCGGGCGCATTCAAACAAAGTAACAAGTCCCCTTGGTGCGCAAGTAAACTTGGCAGACGCTTGAGTAAGCGGGCATAGTCTTTCGTCGCAACAAAACTACCTCTCTGGTTGCTCGGTGGATCGGCGACAATGAGATCATAAGGCCCCATTTTTGTCAGCTTACCCCAAGACTTAAAAATATCATGACCTAAAAAGCGTGCTCCATGGTTGAAGTCATTGAGTAAATGGTTCTGCTTACCGATAGATAAAGCGCCTTTACTCATATCGATATTAACCACCTGATCGGCACCACCTTGCAACGCCATCACCGAAAATCCACAGGTGTAGGCAAATAAGTTCAAAACATTACGCTGCTGGCTGTGCTGTTTTACCCATTGACGACCCGCTTGCATATCGAGAAACAAGCCATGGTTTTGACCGCGCAATAGATGAATTTGAAATAGCGCGCCGTTTTCTGTCACGACATGAGGTTCTGGCACCTCCCCTTGCAATAGCGTCGTCTCAGTTTGCCCACCACAGCGATGTTGAAACACTAAATTAAGTGGCTCACTAGGGTTCAGCTCATTCCAATGCTCACCAATGGCCGACGTTAGTTGCGCCACTTCCTCTTGCGAAGTGGCTTTAAAACTCGTCAATAATAATACTGGAGGAAACCAATCCAAACAGAGATGTTCTGAACCGGCATACATGCCACCACGGCCGTGAAAAACCCGTTGAGCTTCTTCGCCAAGGGTGACATTGTGTAGCGCTTGTAAAAATAATTGCATTAAATTCGTTAACCTATCGAAATATTCTACTTATCGGTGTTGTCTTCAACAACGTCTGTGGTATCAAGGCTTACCTCATCCACTTTGTCACTGAGTAAAATGGCTAACCATCCACCATTTTTACTCGACTCAAGAGCGATTTTAACAATCATAGTAAGGGGCACTGATAGCAACATGCCCACGGAGCCCAATAGCCATCCCCAAAAGATCAATGATAGGAACACCACTAAGGTCGATAATCCAAGCCCTCTGCCCATATACTTAGGCTCAATAACATTGCCCATCACCATATTAGTACTCAGATAAAGCAGCCCTACTCCGCCTGCGGCAGCAGGACCGATCTGAATAAACGCTAATAATACAGCTGGAATCGCAGCAATGATGGAACCAATGTTAGGAATATAATTAAATAGAAACGCAACAACCCCCCATAGCAGCGCATAGTCGACTCCTATGATAGCGAGCACCACACCGACAATAATACCTGTACCTAGGCTCACTAACGTCTTAATCACCATATATTGGTTGACGGAATGCAGAAACTTATCAATCTGCTTCAAACGCATATCAGGGTCATCAAGGGCAAAATGCAGTTTCTTAGGTAAGATTGTTGCTTCCGATAGCATAAATACCACAGTCAGAATGATCAGAAACAGGTTAGCCATGACTCCACCAACGCTAGATAGCATATTGGTTGTCATTGACAAGGCGACACCTGGGTCGAAATAGGCCAAAATCTGCTCTCTTGACAGAGAGATGTTAAACGCCTCCAGTTTGGTGAGTATCCAAGCAAATTGCTCTACCAATTGATCGCGATATTGTGGCAATTGACGAGAGAATTCATTAATCGAACTGCCAACTAACTGCGCCAACCACAATCCCATCAATACGATAAATATCATCATGAGTACCACGGCTAAACCACGTGGCACGCGCATCCGCGTCATCCAATTGATAACGGGATTACAGATCACGGCAACAAACGCAGATAATACGAATGGCACCACAATTGGACTAGCAGCCTTAATGCCCGCCAAAATGACCACTATAAAGGCCATGATGGCAAATCCTTTAAACGCCATACCTTGATTGTCAAATCGAGTCATAAAAAATAAAGTCCTTCTGAATTACTCATAAAATTGATAGGCTTAAAATATCTAACAATTAATACACTACCGCTTATGAAACCTGAAATCGCCATAATTAGAGTTAAAAACCTGCGCCTACGCACCTACATTGGCATCAAAGATGACGAGATAAACAATAAGCAAGATGTCACCATTAACGCTGAAATTCATTATTGCGCCGTGAAGGCGCGCAACAGTGACAACATGGACGATGCATTAAATTATCGCACGATTACTAAAAAAATCATCGCTTTGGTTGAAAACAATCGTTTCTCTTTGTTAGAACACCTCACCGATCAGGTCCTCAATATCGCGAGCGAGCATGACTGGGTTGATTTTGCTAAAGTTGAAATCGACAAACCCCATGCATTGCGATTTGCCGATTCGGTATCACTGCAGCTATGTTACGCCAAACAATAACTATTATTCCTACCACTAAAAGTTGATCCTAACTCCGCTTATTGGTGTATATTTTTGATATCCCCCGAAAAAGCGGAGTATCAATGAAAATTCTCATCACTGGTGGCACAGGTTTTATTGGCAAGCAATTAGTTCAGGTATTAAGTGCGGACAACGAACTGACCTTACTCACCCGTTCCGCTGGTAAAGCTCATCTCGAACTGGGTAATCATCATAGGTTTTTAGGTAACTTGGGTGCACTCACTTCACTCGATGGCTTTGATGTCGTCATTAATCTCGCTGGTGAGCCTATCGCTGATAAAAGGTGGAGCCTAGAGCAGAAGCAGAAGATCTGTGACAGTCGCTGGGATATCACCGCACGGTTAACCGATCTATTTCATGCCAGTGAGAATCCACCGCATCTCTTTATCAGTGGCTCCGCCATTGGGATTTATGGCGATCATGCCCAGAGTGAGCCTGTGGATGAATCATTTAATTTAGCCCATTTTGACAATACTGATGCTAACGAAATGTTCCCCCATAGCGTCTGTAGCCGCTGGGAAGAGCTAGCTCTGGCTGCGACAGATAAAACTCGTGTCTGTATCATCCGCATAGGCCTCGTCTTAGGCTGCGAAGGCGGTGCATTAAAGAAGATGTTACTGCCTTTTAAACTCGGCGGCGGAGGGATTATTGGCAGCGGTGAGCAGGGAATGAGTTGGATACATCAGCAAGACTTAATTGGCATGATTATCCATCTCATGACACATCCAGAATGTCAGGGGATTTACAACGGTACAGCCCCTGCGCCAGTTAGCAATAAGCAATTTACTCAATCATTGGGCCAAGCATTGCATCGCCCCACATTTCTGCCTATGCCCGCTTCTGTGCTTAATATCGCCTTGGGTGAGATGTCGCAACTACTAACACAGGGGCAATATGTGTACCCCAAGCGAATATTGGCATCAGGCTTTGAGTTTAGCTATCCAACGTTAGATGAAGCCCTAGCAGGGCTGTTGCAGCGATAACACGCTATTGGGCATGCCCTCAACTCAGTACATTTAAAAACTAGAAATCGATAAAAGCAGCTGCTACAAACGACAAACCGAACCCTTTAACTCTTGATTAGAGTGGTTCGGTTATAATGCCAATCAGTATCGAAACTGCTATTTACGCTTTTAGTAATTCACTGCACGACTTTTGTAACAGCTGCCTACAGCGCCAGGTACCCAGCAATGCAACCACCAAGGCACCGCTCAACGGCGCTATCGCCCACCAGTTCCAATGCATATAGACCACTAATTCAAACACCTGAGTCTTAAGCAAATAAAGGGTAAATTCAGCAACAATCACCGCGAGCAAGCCGGCAATGGTCCCCAACAGCGCAAACTCCAAGGCGGTCGCCATACGAAGTAACCATCCTGATGCACCAAAGGTTCTCAGCACTGCAAGCTCTCTTTGCCTAGTTGCCATTCCTGCTTCTGTTTGTGCAATCATCACCAAACTACTTGCCAAAAGAACTAACACCAAGACTAACGTCAGTGACAAAGAGACTTGATCGATGATCTCGCGCAATTGTTTAACCATCGCACCAACGTCAATAATGGATACCGTTGGAAAAGACCTAATCAAACCCAGTACTAAGTGCTTCTGTTCCTCTTCAAGGTAGAAACTTGCCATTGAGGTATAGGCAAACGGGGCTAAGGCTTCTTTGGTAAATATCATGAAAAAGTTAGGCTGTAAGGTTTCCCAATGCACGCCTCGTATACTGGCAATGGTTACCGTTAACCTTTGATTATCGATCACATAGGTCAAGGTGTCACCCAATCCAACGCCCAGACGCTCTGCAACACCAGACTCGACTGATACCTCATCGGCAGCTTGATTGAACTTACCCTCAAGCAGGTCATTGTTAGGCGGCAGTGAGTCGCGCCAGGTTAAGTTAAGCTCTCGAGAGATCCCCACTCGTCCCTCAACCCCGTCATTAGCTTGAGCGGATGAGATCAAAGTTTCACCATTAACTTCAACCAAACGGCCACGGATCACAGGGTAGATATCGGTCGCTTGAATGCTGTTTTGGCTAAAATAATCCTCAAGTGGTTGCTGCTCATCGGGTGCTATATTGACCAAAAAGTAGTTAGGTGACTGTGCTGGCAACTGCTTTTGCCACTCATCGAGTAGATCCTGACGTAACGCAATAATGGTCAGCAGCAGCACTAGAGCACTACTAAACCCAACCAGTTGTACTGCATTTTGCTTTGCTCGACGCCGCAGTCCCGCTAGGGCTAACTGCATAGGATTGGTGGTTTTCATGCCAACGCTGTGGCCCGCTCTGATCAGCAAAAAACCAAACAGGCTCAATAACACACCCAGCAGTAATACCCCAGCAACAACCGTTAAGGTCAATGGCAGGCTTTGGGAATAGAGGTATCCCAGTAATGCCATAGCCGAAACACTCAATAGCAGGTGAAGCCACATGCCTAGCGCAATGCCTTCAAGTTGGCGTTGCAACACACGCAGAGGGGGGATCGCTAGCAAACGCATCAATGGGTAGGCCGAGAACATAAACGCTGAAATAAGCCCAGTCGCAACACCTAACCCAATAGGTCTAGCCACTGGTGGAGAATAATCTGCTATGGTTTGAGGTAGGTAAGCTGTAATAATGCCATCTAATATCAATCCACCAATTAACCCTAAGATAATCCCAAGCGATGTAACCAACAGCAAGTGCACGCCAAACAAAACCCGAATCTGCTTACTCGATGCGCCAAAGGTCTTGAGCATAGCGACCACGTCAAAATGACGTTGGCAATAACGTTGCGCTGCAATGCCAATTGCGGCACAGGCAAGCGCTATTCCGAGTAAACTAGCTAGTAACAAAAAGCGCTCGGCTCGCTTTACCGCACTGGCTATCGGCGAATCTCCAGACTGCACATCAACCCAGCGTTGCGAATTATTCAATAATGGTTTAACGGCCTGCTCAAACGCCGTTAACTGTGCTGCTTCGCCAGTAAATTGATGCACATAGTTCACCCGACTCCCAGGTTGAATTACCCCAGTTTGTGCTACATCATCTAAGCGCATTAACACCACAGGAGAGGAAGCGAACGGATTAAAGCCAGCATCAGGTAAACGTGCAATTTCAGCACTTAAGTTAAACTCACTATTGCCCAACTCTAAACGCTTGGGGTGAGCCAAAATGCCACCTAAACGGCTCTCATACCACAAGGTTCCTTGCTCTGGTAGCGCTTGAGTTATGCCAGTTGTTAGCTCAATCTTTCCCTTTAGGGGGTAGCCTTCATCAACGGCCCGCACCGTTACCAGTTGAAAATTATCATTGGCATACACCATGGAGTTAAACTGCATGCTGGCAACATGTGCTAAGCCTAACCTTTCAGCTTGTAGCACTATGTCGGGGTTTAATGGCGTGGGTGAATTGATAATACGATCGGCGGCAATAAACTTTGATGCTTGGCCATTGATTGCAAGCTGTAACCGCTCACTAACCCGAGACAAGCCTGTCACAGACAGTACTGCTAAGGTAATGGCCAAAATAATCAGCATCAGTTGACCTTGAAATAGCTCGCGCTTAAATAACTTCCATGCGATGCGCATCTCCATTAGCTCGCCTCCACTGAGACCGACTTCATCACAGGCTGACTCTTGCTTGTCGACTCACTGAGTTGACCCGACTGCATTAAGAATTGACGTTCGCAGCGATTGGCCAGTTGCATATCATGAGTCACCAGAATCAAAGTAGTATCACTTTCTCGGTTGAGCTCAAACAACATATCCGCGACTTTGTCGCTATTTGCACCGTCAAGGTTACCCGTAGGTTCATCGGCAAACAGTACCTTTGGCTCACAAATAAACGCTCGAGCAATGGCAACACGCTGCTGCTCTCCACCAGATAATTGGTTAGGAAAATGATTTAACCTATGACTCAGGCCAACGCGCTCAAGCATAGCCTCCGCTTTCTGTTTAGCATCCACGATACCCGACAGCTCAGCTGGTAGCATCACATTTTCTAAGGCATTGAGCGTATCGACCAGCATAAAGGACTGAAAAATAAAGCTCACACTATGCTTTCTCAAAGCGGCCTTACCCTCTTCATCGAGTACGCTCAGTGCAGTGCCATCAAGCCAAATTTCACCAGCACTAGGCGAGTCCAATGCCGCCAGCAACCCTAGCAAGGTTGACTTCCCCGAACCCGAAGGGCCGAGAATGGCAACACTCTCTCCTAACTTGACATCCATGTTGATGCCGTTGAGGATAGTAAGTTCTCCCTCTTGGGTAGCCACAGACTTAATGAGATTATTTACCGTGATAGCGCTATTTTCTGACATAAAATCCTTCTTTGCTTCCAACTCTAAAATGATGATGGGAGTGACATCTTTAATTTTGTTGTGCGCCACTCAATTTGCCCATGCTAACCCTATATTAATCCTAGGTGATAGCCTAAGTGCAAGTTATGGCATGGAACAAGACAAGGGCTGGGTTAACCTTTTATCAAAAAAGATGCCCCAACAAAACATTATTAATGGCTCGGTTAGCGGCGAAACCTCCGCTGGAGGATTGCGTAGACTCCCCACCCTGCTTGAATCCACTCAACCACAGCTGGTGTTAATTGAACTCGGCGGTAACGATGGTCTCCGTGGTTTTTCGCCTAAACAGCTGAAAGATAATCTTACAAAAATGATCCAACTTTCAAAGCAAGCTGACGCCAAAGTGATATTAAGCGAAGTCATGGTGCCACCTAACTACGGCCCCCGCTACGCAAATATGTTTACTCAAGTATATAAAACGTTAGCTCAAGAGCATGAGATCACTCTGATGCCTTTTTTTATGACTGAGGTCGCGATACATCCAGAATTAATGCAAGCCGATGGCATCCATCCCAATGAACAGGCACAAGCGCAAATAGCTGAATTTGTAAAACCTTGGTTAGAAGCGGCGCTAGCCGATACCAAGCCGCTCACCTCAGTAAAGCTTAATTGATGATGGCCTAAAAGTTATTGTTAAACGGTTAACAGTAGAGGTGTTATTTATGGCCACCCCTTAAACAACGCTGTGCGAGGCACTTTGACGCTAAACCTTTGTTTTACGAATTTAATCCGTTCTTAAGCAGTACTCAAAATGATGAAGAGATCCCGCTGACGAGTGATGTCTAAAGTAGCACAGCCCTCGTGATTGAAATGGTTTATGATACTGAATTAACAGATGATATCGATTTTAACGCTTTATATCGTATTAACTACGCAAATTAAGACTTCGGTGGTTATTCCCGCCATACTGTCGCCACATTTGGCATTGAGCTGACCGACATGTTTGCTCTAGACCTGTCTTTGGAATGGGATCACATTGGTACGCCACAAGGGGACTCAGAAGATACGACGCAGAATAAAAGTGACTCCCATTGACTGCCGGTTTTATGTCGGTTTTTAGCATCGATTTTTAACGATCTGGTCCGTAACTGTAACTAAAAGGCTTGCTCACGGTCTTTGCTCAAGCCACCCTTTGGCGCAACATTAAGCCAACAAATCCACTTCAAGCGCATTATCATGTCTTTTCCTATCACTGGTCGGAGGCCTTATCAAGTCGAAAGTATCCGTTTAATAAAACACGCTACCTGTTGTTTTTTATTAACAAAAAAACAAACACTTGTTTAAACCCTTTCAAAAGCACCTTTGATAACAAAATGTTATCAACTTGTTGGCCAGATTTCACATTGCATATATGGTACGTCAGTGCAATCTAAGGCAGGAATAATAAAAATAAGCTGGAGACGCTATGTTCAACAAGAAACCCCATTGGTTAATTCCAACGCTCGTGGCCAGCGCCGTGGCGTTAAGTTTAACTGCTTGCTCATCAGACGATGAAGATACTCCCAATGTTGAAGTACCACCCACGGCGGTAACGCCACCAACAGATCCCACCGCAAACTTTCCTGAAGGTGCCATCTTAATCGAGGAAGGTGAAAACCTGACCACTCGAATTCAAGAAGCGCTTATCAATGCACAAAGTAATGATGTCATTGTTCTGCCTAAAGGTAATTTTAAAATTGAATCGACGCTGCTGTTTGACGGCGATGTTGATGGTGATGGCGCCTACGCAAAAAACATCACCATTATGGGATATGGCATGGATGAAACAGTATTAGACTTTTCAGAGTCCATCACTGGTGATGGTATTTTTGTGCAAAATGCTGTCAATGTGATCATTCAAGATCTTTCGGTCAACGAAGCGAAAAACAATGGTATTAAACTAAAAAATACCAACGGTATCATCTTAAGAAGACTTGCCACAGTTTGGGAAGGTGAACTCGATGAGGATAACGGTGCCTACGGGCTCTATCCTGTTGAGTGTGAAAACATTCTGATTGAAGACACCTATGTTCGTGGTAGCGCCGATGCAGGTATTTATGTCGGTCAGTCGCAGTACATTGTTGTGCGCCGTAATATCGCAAAAGAAAACGTGGCCGGCATTGAAATTGAAAACTCGAAATATGCCGATGTGTATGACAATGAAGCCATGGGCAATACGGGGGGGATCTTAGTTTTCGACCTGCCAATCAATAATCATAGATATGGCTCTAGCGTGCGTATTTTTAATAACAAAGTTTACGACAACAATACGAAAAACTTTGCCAATGCGTCAGCCAATCCAGCTGGAGTACACATAGTACCGCCAGGTACCGGCATGATCATCTTGTCTACAGATGATGTGGAGATTTTTAATAACGAAATCACCAACCACGACACCATGGGCGTGACCATATCTAGCTTCTTTATTGCAGAACCTGACATGAACGCCTTCGTCGGTAACTATGGCCAACCTGGTCAGCCTATTGAAGATGGTTGGCGTCCGACACCCCGTAATATTTATCTCCATGATAATGTGATCACCGATTATGGTAAAAAGCCTAATGGCTACTTAATTGATGACATTATTAAAGCCTACCTGTTTACCCATGGAGCTTTCCCTGGCGTACTGTATGACGGCTTAGGGGAGATGCTATCTAACAATGGCACAGCGGCATATTTAGGGCTTCAGGAGCTACCTTTTGCACCAGACGGCAGCGACAATGTCTGTGCGCAAAACAACGGTGATGTTTCATTTGGTCGTCTCTATGCCAATAACAATACTGATATCAGTATTGCAGATGTGCTTTATGAAAAAACACAGCAAGATATCATGACCTGTGCCCAAGTGAGCTTGCCCGTGCATACCGTGACATTTGGCGATCAGATATTTGGTTGTGGCGTCGATGATGACGTCGCAGGTTGTGACGGTGGCAACCTCGTTGGGGGGGGCGGCAGTATTGGCGAAGGGGAAGGAGGCCTTGTTGGTGATGGTGACTTGGCCTTGTGTAGCAGCACAGCATCTGGCGTTAATTGGGATGCGCTATTAGGCGCTAACTGTCCAAATCTCTCAGATTATAAACTGTTTGCCGATGCAGCGAACCCAAGCACAGGTGCCAATTCAGGCGGCCTGCCTTACGATCTTAATACTCAGCTATTTACCGACTACTCGAGTAAGTATCGTTTTGTATTTGTACCTGAGGGGCAAAAAGCAGACTACTCTGCAACCGAAAGCATGGACTTCCCTGTCGGCACTGTGATCACTAAAACCTTTGCCTTGCCAGCGGATACGGCTAAACGTGGTATTGCTAACGAGTCGTTAGTTGAAACTCGCCTGCTGATCAAGCGTGCCACGGGTTGGTCTGCATTACCTTATGTGTTTAATGCTGAGCAAACCGACGCCGTGCTTGCTAAAGCGGGAGCCATTCAAGCAAAACAGGTGGTTCACAATGGTGAGACCCTTAACTTTGACTATGTTGTGCCAAGCATGAATCAGTGCAAACAGTGCCATCAGTTTAAGGCCGATGATGATAGCCAAGCCGTATTTGTACCAATTGGTCCTAAAGCACGTCATCTCAATAAAGACTATGCCTTCAGCGACGGCACCATGAACCAACTGTTGAAGTGGCAAGCAGCTGGTATATTGCAGGGCGTGCCTGACGTCACCACAATCGATACTGTGCCGGCTTTCCATGATGGTGATGAGATAACATTAGCGGCGCTATCCGATGAAGCCTTGATGAAAACGGCTAAAGGGTATCTTGATATCAACTGTGCCCATTGCCATCGCCCTGAGGGCAATGCTTCGAATACCGGTCTCAAGCTTGAGTACTGGCGAACCTATGATGAGGATGCAGGTTATTCTCATGGCACCTGTAAGTCTCCTGTCGCTTATGGAGGAGGCTCGCTGAGCTACGATGTGGTCCCGGGCAGCGCAGAAACCTCAATCTTGCACTTCCGTATGGATTCGACCAACCCCGGCGATCGTATGCCAGAGATTGGCCGCAGTTTATCCCACGGAGAAGGCAGTGCCTTAATTGCAGAGTGGATAAAACGTTTACCAAGAGCGAGTTGCTCACTTTAAACGCCCACAGAAAAGGCTGCCAATAGGCAGCCTTTTTTCACTGAGAGAGACATTATGCGCATCATCAACTTACTATTGATAAGCCTTATACTGTTTGGCTGTGGCGGCAATGATGATAGTTCATCCGCTGTAAGCCCGCCGCCCGCAGTCACGACACCACCGCCAATAAGCGGTAATGATAGCTTATGCAATAACCCAAGTAACCAGATCAACTGGGATGCTTTAATGAACGAGGATTGCCCGCAGCTGGCCGATTATCAGCTATTTAGCCAAGCTGATCATCCGACGACAGCCCCAAATACTCCAGGCATAAAATACGAGCTATCGACGCAGTTGTTTTCTAATTACGCCAATAAATACCGCTTCATTTTTCTGCCAGAGGGGAAAACTATCAGTTTCAATGAGTTTGATACCTTTGGCTTGCCTGTCGGTACAGTGTTAACCAAAACCTTTGCCCTGCCCTTCGATACCCAAGTCAGTGGCAGTGAAAATGAGGTAATGATCGAAACCCGCTTGTTAATTCACCGAGAAGCGGGATGGACAACACTGGCTTACCTTTGGGAAAATGGACAGGCGACACTCATTCAAGCAGGGGCAAATGTCAGCCATACGCTCAATCGGCAGGGTGAGCAACTCAGCTTTAATTATCACGTGCCGAGTCGCGCCGAATGCAAGCTGTGCCACCAAGTGACAAGCGGCACCGACAACCATATCAGCCCAATCGGTCTAAAATCTCACCTGCTCAACCATAAGATTGAATACCAAGGCGTCACCATAAACCAGCTAGCATTGTGGCAACAGAAAGGCTGGCTAGACAGATTACCCGCCGCAAACGAACTTAGCAGCGCGCCCGCCATCGATGATGGAGCCGCATCATTGACCAACAGAGCCAAGGGTTATCTGGATATTAACTGCGCGCATTGCCACAGAGCAGAAGGATTTGCCAGCCTGTCAGGTTTACGCTTAGGCTACAATGTCGATCACACCAGCTTTCAATATGGTATATGCAAACAGCCACCGGGTTGGGATGGGGGCGAAAAAGGCTTGAGCTACGATATCATTCCTGGAGATGCAGAACATTCTATTTTGCTATATCGGCAAGAATTGAATAACGCCAAAGATCGTATGCCCCCTATTGGGCGCAGCCTAGTACATCGAGAGGCCGTCACCATAATTAGAAAGTGGATTGACACCATGGCCCCCTCAATCGGCACTTGCCAACATTAAGGTTTTATCGCCTATTAAGCATGTTATTAGGCCTGTGACAAAACCGGCCTAATTAAATTTTGCGGATAAAATGCCCAGGAGGATAACCGAGCCAATGTTTGAAACTCTGGCGAAAATGGCTGACATCACTAAACCCCATCAAATCGGCTATCTCAACCACACTTCTGTCTCCTTGCACAATAAGACCGATAGCGATTTGCGAGCGAACCTGATCAACAAGGCGCTGATAGGTGGTTCCTGCACTGGCTAATCGACGACGCAAGGTTCTATCACTGATATTGTTCATCAAGGCCATCTGTTCTAGTTTAGGCAGCTCAGGAAAGTTCGCTTTAAGCTGATTCAATATTTGTTCTATATAGGAAGCTTCTCCCAATGCATGTTCCGTCATCACCACGCTTTCAAAATCATACAAAATCGGCAATGTTAGCTCTTGATGTCCAATAGACCACTGATAGAATTCACGTTCAAACTGAACGTCACATTGGGTAAAATCTTGTAAAAACTGTGATTGCCTTGCTGATTCGGCCATATGGATTTGCATTAACGCAATTGGGTGTTGTGTCAGTTGCCTTGCTAAAGCCAACATAGAACAGACACTATGTTGAAACTGCATGCCAAAGCGTTCTCGATCAATCTTACCAGTGTTAAGCCATCGAAGAGATAAGACTCCTGCATTATTACTGATCAATGTATCGGAAAAGCTCCCAACTAATTCGGGGTGAGACAAGACAAATTGCAGACAATCACCTAAGTTGGCACATTCTTTCAAATGATTGAGCATAAACCCCAAGTCCTCGACTTGGTAGCAAGCACCCAATTTTGCACCTAACTCGAGATCATGTTCACGCTGCTTAAGATAAGCCATCACATAATCGACTTGCCACACAAACACCAACTGCATCTGCTGTAATTCGTTAATGCCAACTCCAATCTCTTGACATAATTGCTCTCGTTGCTCAACACCATAGTGCAGTGAGACATAACTTAGCAGATACCTAAGCTCATACGCGGGATAGGACTGATCGCCCACCATTAAAGTAGGCTTGTAACTGCGAGCACTCTTCATCTTTGAATACTTATCATGCTAGAGGTATCTATTTTGTATAAGATTTCAATGAATAATTAAAGCCTAAAAGAATAAAAATTCAATAAAGATAAAAAAACCTGCATGATGCAGGTTTTCAGTAACGAATAGTGCGCGTTAAGACTAACTAACAGGTTGGTTCTTTTCCGCCAACTTATTAAACAACGCATTCAATGACATCGAAGCACCATGCGCAATCTTGTCAGCTAACTTTTTCTTTAGCTGATAGCGTACTTTAATCACGGTTTTATCCTTTGCCAGCTGCATGACAACATCATCGCTTGTTGATAAGGCATCGATCAAACCTAAATCTATCGCTTGTTGCCCATACCAATGCTCCCCTGTTGCCACTTTGGCAATATCAAGTCCTGGACGGTACTTAGCAATAAACGCCTTAAATAGCACATGGGTCTCTTCAAGCTCTTTTTGGAACTTCTCTCGCCCCTCATCAGTATTTTCACCAAATACCGTTAACGTGCGTTTAAAATCCCCAGCGGTGTGCTGCTCGTAGTCAATATCATGCTTTTTAAGCAAACGGTTAAAATTTGGAATTTGCGCCACAACACCAATAGAACCAACAATCGCAAACGGCGCAGCATAAATTTTGTTCGCGACACATGCCATCATATAACCGCCACTGGCCGCCACTTTGTCAACACAGATGGTCAATGGGATATCAGCCTGACGCAAGCGGTCTAACTGACTTGAAGCAAGTCCATAACCATGGACCATACCGCCACCACTTTCCACATTAACAACCACTTCATCGCCAGGCTCGGCAATGGTCAAAATTGCGCTGATCTCTTCACGTAGTGATGCGACTTCTGCAGCATCAATACTACCGTTAAAGTCAATAACGAATACTCTTGGCTCTACTGGTGACTCAGTTTGGTTTTTCTCTGCTTTCTCTTTGGCTTTCTCTTTGGCTTTTTCATCAGCTTTTAACTGCTTTTCATAGGCTTTGAACTGCTTTTTGGATAGCAACTCCTCTTTCAAATCATGTTTTAACAGCTTCAACTCTTCAGATAAGTTAGTGAGTTTTAACTCGCCCTTATCTGATTTCTGTTTCACCGCTGAGGCCAATATCACAATCACGACAGCAGCTATCGCAATAACGATAGTGACGGCCTTGGCGAGGAATAATCCATACTCGTACAAAAATTCCAAAATAAGCTCCGTTTGAGGCTTTCTTGTTACCCTTAAAATGTGGCAGTTATTCTATCAGTCAAGTCGGGAATAACAAACGCCACAATAAAAAAACCCAGCAAACGCTGGGCTTTTGTTTAGTTATTTGTGCAGCAATTAGCCAGCAGGTACAGCGCAAGGCTGAAGCATCGACTTGTCTTGTACTAAAATAGTCGCTTGCTCTTTACCCGCAGTCAACGCGAAGGCCGCTACTTGTTGTTGCATCTCAACGGTGGCATCCGCCGCTTTGCCATCTGTTACACCTGGTATCTCGCTTGGGCTAACAATCGAGCTATGGTGACCTTTACTAAAGCGCACCGCACCAGAACCTGCGCTTGTTGTATCAATGCACTCTAGGCCTAGGTTAGCAATCAACGGCTCTGTACCCGATAGCGGGAAGTTCTCGACACTATTTGGCAACACCTGATCAGGTAGGTTACTAGCATCACCAACCACCTCAACTAGATGAACCGGTAACTCAGTGGCTTTTAGCGCTGCGGCGTGATTAACAGGATCCATACTATCGACCGCTGTTTGTACCGCAAAGGCGAAGGTTGGCAGAAATTGAGCATATACAGCCTGAACAAGCGCGCTATATTCTGGCGACCCAGGTTCATAGCCAGCCGTATTAGCCTCATCAACTAACGCTTGGAAGCTATCTGTTGCAGTTACAGTGCTAAACAATACTGGACCAAAAGTCGCTGAGCCGATAAAGGCACCCGCAACACCTCCCGCTGGCGCCACTAATGACACAGCATTGATCTTATGCACATAACTTAAATCTGCACCATTTTCTGGGTGAGTTAAGCCGGTGCTAGCATAAGTCGCAAAATCCGTTCCGACTATCGCACCTAAGCTAAGCCCTTGTGCGCTTATTTTAGTAATGTCGAACATCTGCGGCATCTGCGCCGCCGCAAGACCACCAGCAAGCCCTGTTAGCGATGCACGAAGGCCTAAATGATCAACAGTTGCTTGTCTGAAATTATCTCGCACAGACAAAGTACTCGCGATATTAATAAAGACTAACGGACTGCCATTTTTAAAGGCGTCTTCATTGCCAACCACAGCTCCGTAAGACGGATCGGTCGCAGACACCTCATAAATACCATCACCATTTGCATCGAATGATCTTGCACCGTGCAGTGGCATATCAATGGCAATCGTCGCAACGCCCATCGCCGCATAGCTGCCAGCATAAGCTAATGACATCTCTTTACCACCGCCTAGACCATGCATAGCAATCGTTGTCGGCCAACCCGCTGTCGGTGGCGTAAACGGTAAACCTTGTGCGCTATAAAAGGCCGCTAAGCGCTCTGCATTTGGCATAGAAATTAACACTGGCACAGTTTCGCTGCCAGTCGGCGCTGGGATAGGATTAAACTTAGTCAGGTGTTTAGCTTTATCGGCTGCTGTACCATCATCTAATAACCAGGTTTTACCCGCCAGTAACGCTGGATTAGCTATGCCCTCAGACGGGTCTATCCCGTAACCCATGGCTTGAGCGCCATAAGTTTGTTGACTCATGGTGCCAGACTGTAGTGCTAATAACACTGACACTGGGCTATCGCCAAGCGCACGCCAATTACCATCGATACCGGCACACGTTACCGAGTTACAGGCGCCATAGGTTGGCAGCGTTAACTCAGCCACATACACATCCGCCAGGCTCGACACGACATAGGCAAGACCATCAGCTTCAGTCAAGCCTGCCGCTTGGGCGACGGTAATACCATATGGATGCGGCATTGGGACTGTCATAGACGGCGCAAAAGGTGAACCCTCTTGCAGCATTAACAGTTTGCTTGTTTCATAAACATCGCTAATCGCCTGAGTTGTAAACAAACCGGCATAGCTTATCGTTGCGGCATCAACACCGTGGGCCGATGCCATTCCCTTCTCATAGCTATTGACCAGCGTTTGCAGCATAAGCTGCTCAGGCGTTTCTAATGGCTTAGTTTCAATGTCTAATTTTAACAAACCATAGGTGCTTGAAGGCGCTATCGGACGACCTTCTGAATCTTGAATCAAACTCGTGGTTGCGTAGACATAGGATTGACCCGCTTTTAACGGTTTAAGTGGCACAATCGCAATCGTGTTACCAGAGGCTTTAGAGACAAAGTCCACGCCGAACTGTAGCTCGTTACCAATCTTACAGGCAGAGACTGAAGGCGCTGATTGACACTCTGGGTCGGACGACAGTGGTCCACCAACCGTGGCTTCAAACATGCGAATCGCACCAGGCTGAAATACCGATGCAGCAGAAAGTGTCAGTTTAGTACCGTCGTGGTCGGTAGCAGGGTCAACCGTTATAGAGATGGGTGAAGTGGTTGACCAACCATCAAGCGCACCAAGCGCCATTTGTGGGTCAGTATAGTCGCTACTGCCGTCGGCTTTCTCTCCTGGGATAGTGATAGTACCGTCGAGTGTTCCGCTAAATAATAAATCGTTTGGTAATGGTACCTTTCCGTTTGCCGGATCGAACACCATGTGAGATTCAGGAATCAGTGGCTGCGTCTTTTCTGTAAGCTCATCGACACTATCTTCGCTACAACCAGTCATTCCTAAAGCGGACGCAATTGCGACACCCAAAAAGAGTCTTTTCATCTTTTTTCCCCAAATCTTGTTGTAATAATTTTGTTTTCCCCAAAAATTGGTCACAATAGTCTTCCTTGCGTGACCAATAGGACTTTTTAAGTCCCTAGCTTTGCTCAAGTTAACGTAAAATTATTGAGTTAGCTACATTTTTGTCACACTTACAGGCTAGATAAATGGTCGTTAATTAATCATTTGTTTTAAACAGGCGTTTCAGGCTTGAATAAATCACAGAAATAGCGGGCAATTCCGCGAACGGGAAAATTTGACTCATGTTGGAATATCAGGCAGCAAAAGATTTACTAAAAGATAAAACTATTCTGGTTACTGGTGCAGGTGATGGCATTGGACGCGCCGCTGCACTGGCATACGCCGAACATGGCGCAACGGTAATTCTATTAGGCAAAACGGTAAAGAAATTGGAAGCCGTTTATGATGAGATTGAGCAAGCTGGCTGCCCAACACCAGCGATTGTTCCCCTCGACCTTAAAGGCGCGTCTGAGCAAAACTACATTGATATGGCGGAAACCATTGAGCAGCAGTTTGGTCACCTTGATGGCTTATTGCATAACGCCAGTATGCTAGGTGTTTTAGGTCCGTTTGAGCATATCTCTATGGATTCAGTGAAAGAGGTTTTACAGGTTAATCTGGTGGCTGAAATCATGCTCACCAAAGCCCTTTTACCGGTAATGAAGAAATCGCCTTTGGCATCACTAGTGTTTACATCGAGTAGTGTTGGCAGGCAGGGACGTGCATTTTGGGGCGAATACGCCATCTCCAAATTCGCCACAGAAGGTATGATGCAATCAATTGCCCATGAATATGAAGGTACCAACCTTAGGGTCAACAGTATTAACCCTGGTGCAACCCGCACTGGTATGCGAGCTAACGCCTATCCGGCTGAAAACCCACAGTTACTAAAAACACCGGCAGAAATTATGCCTACCTACTTGTACCTGATGGGTGATGAGTCAAAAGCGGTTACCGGTCAGCAGCTAAACGCTCAGTAATCCTTTCTGATACTGATTGTTATCATTCCAACCAGCGTCTGACATTCAACGCAAACAAAAAAGGGAAGCTATTATGCTTCCCTTTTTTATTAATGCTGCCAGTACTTATTTGTACTTGCGCATCACTAATGTTGCGTTAGTGCCACCAAAACCGAAGCTGTTGCTCATGATAGTATTAAGCTCCGCATCGCGATACTCAGTTACAATCGGCATACCAATCGCTTTATCATCAACGTTATCGATGTTAATGCTTGGTGCGATGAAGCTGCTTTCCATCATGATTAAGCTGTAAATCGCTTCATGAACACCAGCAGCACCAAGGGCATGGCCTGTCAGTGACTTGGTCGAGGCGATAGCAGGAAGATTATCACCAAATGTTTCCGCCAATGCTTCAAGTTCACGCATATCACCTACTGGTGTAGATGTACCGTGGGTGTTGATGTAATCGATTGGAGTGTCAACATCAGCTAGAGCCATCTGCATACAACGCACAGCACCTTCACCTGATGGCGCAACCATGTCGTAACCATCTGACGATGCGCCATAGCCAATCACCTCAGCGTAAATCTTAGCACCGCGAGCTAACGCATGTTCCAGCTCTTCAACGACAACGATTCCACCGCCACCAGAGATAACGAAACCATCACGGTCAGCATCATAGGTACGAGACGCCTTCGTTGGCTCGTCATTGTATTTGGTCGATAGCGCGCCCATGGCATCAAAACCCATGGTTAAAGTCCAATCGACTTCTTCTGCACCACCAGCAAACACCATATCTTGTTTGCCCATCTGGATTAGTTCAACAGCATGGCCAATACAGTGAGCACTGGTTGCACACGCAGAACTGATTGAGTAGTTCATGCCTTTAATCTTAAATGGTGTTGCCAAACATGCGCTTGCCGTGCTCGACATAATACGTGGCACGATATATGGCCCTACGCGTTTGACACCTTTCTCGCGCAATGTATCTGCAGCTTGAACTTGGTTCGCTGAAGATGCACCACCCGTACCGGCTATAATACCGACGCGATGATTAGAATATTGCTCTTCAGTAAGACCAGCATCGTTAATCGCTTGCTCCATGGCGATATAAGCGTACGCTGCAGCATCGCCCATAAAACGCAGTGCTTTGCGATCAATATGCTCTTTAGGGTCTAACTTAATGTCGCCCCAAACATGGCTACGAAGCTTCATTTCTTCAAACTGATCTGAGTGGGTAATACCGCTACGACCCGCTTTGAGTGATTCGGTTACTTCTTGCTTGTTATTACCAATACTTGAAACGATGCCAAGTCCGGTGATCACGACTCTTTTCATTATTTACTATCCATTCCGTACGTGTAGTACCAATTTTACTGGGCCAATAGTAGCGCTTTTGTCGCATTTAAGTGGTCAGCTTTCCATAAAGGCGGGTAAAATAATGCCTAATATCATTGTGAGAGTAAATTCATTGACCACAGAACGTGAAGATAAAACACAAATAAGTGTAAACATAAGTGAAATCGACTCATTATTTAGTCATTTAACGACAAATACTCCGTTTGGCGCCCCCATAATTGTAGGCGTTATTGGCAAAGATCATGCGACGATACTTAAACAATGGTTAGTTTATCACGGCTCTTCGACCAATCAGAGCCGTTGGCAACTGAAGTTTTTCATCAAACATGTCGATGAAATCACAGGTCTATGCGACGCAATCAGCCAGCTCACGGATATTGCTACTCATCTGCAGGATATCCGAGACGCAAAGATCAATGGCTGTCACCGTATCTCCTTATTCGACGGCACACTCAGCCTAGATCTGCATATAGGAGACACAGCTCCACAATTGCGAGAAATAGTTAGCCAAACGGATATAAAATTTAAGAGCTGGTTAATCACTACGCCAACAGTGACTGAACACTTAACCCAAACGGATCTGTGGCAGATGGCAAAACTCAGCCACGTATCAGCATCTATCGTGCAAGTTACACCTCTAGATATTCCACAGCATACGTACCTCGCCTCAATGTGTGACTTATGTGGATTTGAGTTCATCGCACTCACGGGGGGGAAGGCTGAAACCAACAAAGAGCTAGCGAAAACTAACGCAACCCAAACGCTCAATCGAGAGCTCGCACTTAAAGAACGCTGCGCCTTACTGCGGCAACAACAAGAAAGTCTAAACTTTAATCCCTTAACACCGGCAAGTAGTGGTTCAATTGCAGTTATTGGCGGCGGTGTCGCCAGTGCTTGTTTGGCGCTGTCATTAGCTGAGCGTGGCAAGTCTATTTCGCTATTCTGTATGGATGGTGCTCCGGGCCAGCAGGCATCAGGAAATAAACAAGGCGCCATCTATCCCTTGTTAACACCCGAGCATGGCACACTGAGCCACTTCTTTTTACAGGGATACCTGTTTAGTCGTCACCGTATTCATTCATTGGTCAGCCAAGGCTACCCCATTGACCATGACTTTTGCGGCGTATTGCATACCGGTCATGACGCACGTAGTCGCGCACGTTTACAGAAAATTATTGCAGGCCAACCTTGGGCGATGAACATAGCTCAAGCTGTAACAACAGAGCAAGCAGATGCGATGGCGGGGATCAGCATCGATGAAGCTGGTATCTATTATCCTTTGGGTGGCTGGGTCTGTCCCCATCAATTGACTCAAGCCGCTTTAGATAACGCTAGCAGCATCACAGACAACAAGTTGTATTTTAATACTCAAGTTACCGCTATTGAACAACTCAATGATAAGTGGTTTTTAACTGCTGTAGCGAACGGTAACACGACACGATTTGGCCCCTTCGATAACGTAGTACTCGCCAATGGCCGCCACTTGACCGATTTCCCCCAAACCCGTGAACTGCCTATCAGTGGCTTTCGTGGTCAAGTTAGCCACATTCCATCCAGAGGCGCATTAAGCCAGTTAAATACAGTGCTTTGCTCTCACGGCTACTTAACCCCCAACCATCAAGGCTTACATTGCACTGGCGCAAGTTACGTCAAAGATGCCCCAAATAATGAGTATAGTCACACCGAGCAGTTTGAAAACCTGGATAAAATACGCCAAAGCTATCAAGGCGACTGGACCAAAGAGATCGACATTACAGGTCACAGCGCCAGAGTCGGCGTACGAATGGTAACTCGCGATCATGCGCCTATGGTTGGCTGTGCACCAAATTATGACGCCATCATGGCTGCGTACCAAACCCATCAACACACTAAAGAGAGTATTGATTATTGGGTTAAAACCCCTGCCCCCACTCATAAAGGACTATTCATTCTCGGTGGGCTAGGCTCAAGAGGATTGACTTCGGGTCCGTTGTCGGCAGAAATACTTGCCGCGCAAATGTGTGGTGAGTTATTACCCACCACTACAGATATATTGACACTATTAAACCCCAACCGAATGTGGCTGCGTAAGCTGTTGAAAGGCAAAGCACTGATTTAGACTAACAAGGACTTGCTCAGCATACTGAAATCGCTCGAGACTACAGCAAACATTGCACCAAATTAAAACAGCCATAAAAATGCCACCCTTTTAGGTGGCATTTTTACCTCGAATCAAGTTAACGTTTTACTTTAACCCGATTATTGGTATCACGGCTTTGCCTTATCAGAGCATCACTTCCCGTAGGCGCGCCTTTAGCAAGCCTATCGTAAAGCAATACATTGACCGAAGAGGCTAGATTCATACAACCAACCGTCGGCACATAAACAACCGCATCAGCGCTATCAATTAGCCCCTGATCTATGGTGCCATCTTCAGGACCGAACACGTAGATCGCTTTAGCTGGATGCTGAAACTCTGGTAGTGCTACCGCGCCTTCAACCAGATCGACACACACCACTTTGGTGTCACTATCGAGCCCCTCTAATATGGTGTCTACGGCAATTAGAGGAATATTCTCGCTCGCGCGTTTGGTATCTGTGTTGTATTGCTCGCCGCGATTTTTAGCTGCCAATGCATAACGCTTACCCGTATAACGCACTTCGCTAGCCTGATAACAGCCTGCCGCTCGCATTACTCCCCCGACATTTGTCGGGCTTTTGGGATTGACGAGACCAATCTTAACCAAGGTTGCGCTCATGTTGATCACGCTGCAACGCTAGCAGAGATTTTTCCACTAAGTTCATGCCAAGCCGCCAAGACCAATTGAAAATCAGCAGGTTCAAGCTCAGTTTTAGCGGTATCTAAACAGGCTGCCATTTTCGATTCTAGTGCTTGTTGCCCTTGCTCGGTTTCAACCTCTAATTGTGATAACACCACAGCAAAATGGCCTTGAAGATAGCCACTGGCAAACAGTTGGTCGTCATCACCTTGCTCAACAATTGCACCAATCCACTCTTCTAATGCCTGTTCGTACTGCTCTAACATGATCTGTCTAATCCTATTTTATGGGTAAATACTTTAACAACAATGCAGTGGTTCAGGCTATGCTACCAAATCAGGGTTAGCAACCTGATACATGACATAATCATGATAGCCAGTGATCACTTTGAAATAGCCACACAACGCTTTGTCTAATTCCGGGTCGCCACTATCCACAATTAGTGGCCGTCCTTCAAGCGCTTTTAACTTAGTTTTTGTTGCCAAGAGAATAATATTGTCTCGACCGACACGGCGAATGAGTGCCGGTGATAACTGTTGATTACCTCGCCCGAGAATGTGTCCTTGACCACCAATTAAGGTGATCACTAATTTACAAGGACTAGCCTGAGTTTGTGCCAATAGGGCTTGAGCACTCAAATCGCTTGCGACAAGTTGCTGATGCTGAACCAGATCAACCCCTAAAAGGGTGTTGTCTAACCCTAACTCAGCCATCACTGCAGCCACTGTACTGCCAGAGCCCATGATAAAAAGCTCATCGTCCATCTGCTCAATGACTTCTGCCGCCATATCATGTAGCACTAACTCATCAACTTCCTTACCGCCCATTTTCACCGCTTGAATATAGCGCGGTTCTGCGGGTACCTGCATCTCACCAAATCGGCGCGCTTTGACAGTGCCAGAACGAAAAGCCACTTCATCGATATCCATCACATCGGCTGCCATCAGGCTCACTAATTCACCATCGAGTAGCATTTTCACCACCATGCCTGATGCATGAGGGGTGATACCGTAGACACCCGAATGAATTTTGACTCCAGCAGGCACCCCTAGCACTGGTAACGCTTCATCAACAACCGAAAAGAGATCGCGAGCCGTACCGTCACCCCCAGCAAATAACAACAGATCTAATCCGTAAGCCTGCAGCGCAGTCGCTGCCGCTTGGGTATCGCCCGCCTCAGTCTGTTTATTCGCCTGATAAGCCACTGTCACCTTAAAGTCCATCTCCTTAGCAAGTAACTCCCCCATCTCTCCTGAGGCGGTGATAATTTCAATGCGATCGCGATAGGCTAAAATCACCTCAAGCGCTTGAGCCATCCTTAACTGCGCCTTGGGCTCCGCGCCACGGGCAAGGGCTTCTTTTGCCACACCATCACTGCCTTTAAGGGCGACGCTGCCGCCTAAACCTGCCAAGGGGTTAATGATCAAACCAAGACGAAAAATCCTAGACATAACTTACTTAATCTCTCCGAAATTGTTTGCGGTAATCATGCAGTGGCCTTTGTATGATCGCTATTATCGCGATTATCGACCTTAGGGATCAACAGTATTGCGAGCATGGATAGCAAGGCACAACACGCCGCCCCAATCCATGCTAACCATGCGGTTGAGCCATCACCCCAAATCACACCGCATAGCCAAGTACCTAATGCCCCACCAACCCCAAAACTTAAACTGGCATACAAAGCCTGTCCTTTGCTGCGATGACGAATATCAAAGCGTTGATGTACAAACTGAATAGATGCGGCATGTACTAAGCCGAACGTAAATGCATGTAATAATTGGCTAATGCCTAACGCAAAAGGATTATCCACCCATAACCCCATGATCAACCAACGCAACGCTGTCATCGTGAGGCTAACCAGCAACAGTGGCCGCACACCAAATCGCCCCAGCAATTTAGGTGCAATCATAAACATTAGAATTTCAGCCAACACCCCTGCCGCCACGTATACACCAGCAATCGCTTCGCTGTAACCAGATTGCTTAAGATAAAGCACAAAGAAACCGTAAAATGGTCCAGCACTCATCTGCAATAGCATTGCAGAAACTAGAAACCAGAAAATGCCTTTATCTATATTAAGCTTGCCATCGCCAATCTTCTTACTGACGACCACTCTATCGCTAGGTAACGGCATAGCACTGAGGAGTAGCCCAATAAATAGCAGCATGCCAACATAGGGCAGTACTTCGGTCCCCCAAATATTAATGGCAAATCCCATTCCTACAACAAAGATCAGGTACCCCAAACTACCGAAGCTACGAATAGCACCATAACGTGCGGTATTCTCACCGAGAGTCTCTAAAGTAATCACCTCAAGCTGCGCCAATATGGCATTCCAGAAGAAAGTATAAATGGTTAGACTAACGGCGAGGTAGGTAAAGCTGCCATTGTAGAAAAAGCTCAAATAGGTCACAGACGCAGCGGCAGCGCCCCACTTAACCAATTGCGAACGCATACCGGTTTTGTCGGCAACCATCGCCCAAATATTTGGCGCAATAATCCGCGTTGCCATCAAAATAGCGAGTAAGAAACCAATCTCTTGTGGATTAAAACCCCGGTGCTCGAAGAACACCCCAAGATAAGGCACCATCACACCGAGTATGGCGAAGAAAAAGAAATAACAGCTGCTTATCCAAACCAACTGGCGACTTGGTTGTCCTGCTTGATTCATAGTTGACTGTCTTTAATCACAATTACATTGAGTTAGTGATTGTTTGTTGATGATTGCAATGGGTTTACACAAGGCGTAAGCGCCACAACTGTTTATATGATTTAAGAGCATACGCTAACCATAAATCGCAGCAACAAGCGCTACCGCTGTTATCAAGCAACGCACTGATGCTCAATGCCAAAACGTCTATTAGGTAGACGAAAAACGCTCACATGCATTAACGCAAGAAGGCACATAAATGTGCCCTCTTTTGTTTAACGTTTCGCTTAACGCATGCCTAATATTGGGGTCTGACTATGAACATCACTATTTTGAGCGCGATGTCTCAACATGTGATCCATCAATACAATGGCTAACATCGCTTCGGCAATAGGCACTGCGCGAATGCCCACACAAGGATCGTGACGACCTTTAGTCACCACCTCAGAACGCTCGCCTTGAACTGTCATGCTTTCACCAGGAACGCTGATACTTGAAGTCGGCTTCATGGCGATGTGCGCGACAATAGGTTGACCGGAGGAGATCCCACCTAAGATACCACCAGCATGATTTGATGCAAAACCCTCTGGTGACATCAAGTCGCGATGTTCTGAACCTTTTTGATTAACCACCTCAAAGCCATCGCCTATCTCAACACCTTTTACAGCATTGATGCCCATTAAGGCATGGGCGATATCGGCATCGAGTCGGTCAAATACGGGTTCGCCGAGTCCGACAGGCACATTGGTCGCAACCACTGAGACTTTAGCACCAATCGAATCACCACTCTTTCTCAAATCGCGCATATATTCATCAAGCGCTTCCAATTGACTCACATCAGGAAAGAAAAATGCATTTTGTTCTACCTGAGCTAAATCAACATTCTGAGCGGTGATCGGCCCAAGCTGCGACAGGTAAGCATTCACTTCGATGCCGTGCACTTGCTTTAAATACTTTTTTGCAACCGCGCCGGCAGCAACACGCATTGCCGTCTCGCGAGCAGAAGAGCGACCGCCGCCACGGTAATCACGTAAACCATACTTCTGCTGATACGTATAGTCGGCATGACCTGGACGGAACTGATCTTTGATATTGGAATAATCTTGGCTACGTTGATCGGTATTTTGAATCACTAAACCAATCGATGTCCCTGTAGTTTTGCCTTCAAACACACCAGATAAGATCTGTACTTCATCAGCTTCACGTCTTGCAGTGGTATAACGAGAGGTGCCAGGTCGACGACGGTCAAGGTCGTGTTGCATATCAGCTTCACTCAGCTCAAGTCCCGGAGGGCATCCGTCGATAATACAACCCAGTGCTTTACCATGGCTTTCGCCAAAAGTTGTCACCACAAAATTTTGACCTATACTATTTCCCGACATCCGCTTCCTTCACCTCTTTGTTATATAGTCACTTTTCAGCATAACCCAGTTTAAACCTGCGCCATATTCCTAAATCAACTTACTCATTCATAAGCCTTAGCAATAGCCGCTATTATTCACTATCTTTGTAGATGGCGAATAGTGATTCATTTTCAAGTAGCTGATCACGGCTAATCACAAACACACCGTCACCGCCATTCTCGAAACTTACCCAAGTAAAAGGTACATCAGGGAATTGCTCAATCAAATGCACCATAGAGTTACCCACTTCAACGACCAGTAGGCCATCTTCAGTGAGGTAATCCGTTGCATTCGCTAAAATTCGCTTGGTTAAATCTAGGCCATCGCGTCCCGATGCTAAGCCAAGTTCAGGCTCGTGATGGTACTCTTCAGGCATATCACCAATGTCTTCAGCATCAACATAAGGTGGGTTGGAAACAATCAAGTCGTATTGTGGGCCTTTAGGTATTGCACTAAATAGGTCTGATTCAATAGGGAAAACTCGGTCCATCACGCCCAAGGTTTCAATATTAATTTGCGCTACTTCTAGCGCATCAGCACTAATGTCTAAGGCATCGACTTCTGCAGTATCAAACTCATAAGCGCAGGCAATGGCAATACATGCACTACCAGTACATAAGTCTAATACCCGGTTCACAGGCTTGTTGTATAGCCATGGGCTAAAACGGTCGGCAATCATCTCCGCAATGGGCGAACGAGGTACAAGGACACGCTCATCCACATAAAACTCAAGCCCCGCAAAATAGGCTTTATTAGTTAGATAAGGCACGGGTAAGCGCTCACGTACACGACGAATAATCAACTCAACAATTTTGTGTTTTTCACTGCTGGTCAAATTAGTGTGGATCACCTGCTGGCCAATCTCTTCAGGGAGGTGTAAAGCATGAAATACCAATGCAATCGCTTCATCCCACGCGTTATCAGTACCATGACCGTAATAGATATTCGCGTCATTGAAGCGGCTCACCGCCCAGCGCAACATATCACCAATTGTCCGTAATTCTGTCACGGCTTCATCTACAAAAATCTTATCCAAAACTTGCTCCAGCTAGATAGTTCTGAATCATTGTAACTGAACTCTATTCATATGGCATCGGATTCAATAAAATAGCCCCATGAATAAAGAAAAAGATGAGGGTATGGCGCTTTTTTCAGCGTTAACCCAAGGCATAAAGCCATTAAAACAGAATAAACGTCACTTCGCCGCGCCACAAAGCCCGAAGAAGCAGCTTGAGGAAAAAACAACTCAACTGCACGCAGACAGTTACTTTTCAGATACCTATCAACCATTGTTACCACTAGAAGGGGCGATGCGCTGGGCACGAGAGGATGTGGACAGTTATGAGGTCAAGCGATTACGTCGCGGCGATTACCAGCCTGACTTGCTCTTAGACTTACACGGTATGCGCCAAACTGAAGCCAAACTGGAAATCGCGGCACTGATCCAAGCCTGCATTAAGCAACACAGCCACTGCTGCTGCGTCATGCATGGCCATGGGAGCGGCGTGTTGAAACAAAACATTCCCATGTGGCTGGCCCAGCACCCCCATGTGAAAGCATTTCATAAAGCCCCTAAAGAATGGGGTGGTGATGCAGCGCTATTGGTATTGGTCGATGTCGGTGAACATCCACAGTGGGATGACTAACAGCCTTAGACAAGGTAATAATTGACCTGAATGTAAAAAGGACGCCTCGGCGTCCTTTTTTGTGTTCACTAACTCACTGTGTGGGGTGTTTGCTGCCAAGTAAGCGAGGCGCTCTCGCCATGTTTATCGATTAAGGTCAATCCCGATGTTGCAAACAGTGGCGGTTCAACACCCGCCACTAATTCACTCACCATATAACCAAGTAGCGGCATGTGAGCAATCACTAGCACTTTATCGGCCTTAAAATGGTCTGCATAAGCTAGCAATGTATCAACTGCGACGCTTGGTTCTCCCGAGGGGATTAAATCATCCATCACTAGCCACTTTCTGGGCTCAGGAAAGTGTTTACTTACTTCTTGCCAAGTTTGTTGCGCTCGTAGATACGGGCTCACTAGCACCAAATCAAATTCTGTCACTGACCGCGCGAGCCAATTACTCATCAGTTCAGTTTGATAACGGCCAACTTCAGTCAACACACGCTCTCTGTCTGAATGAGCGTTATACCCAGCCTCACCATGTCGCATCAAATATAGCTGCATACTACTCTCGCTATGATTATTTTTGTTCTTCTTTGCAATTGTAGCGTTAAAGTGCGTAGCAACAAACCAAAAGTCAGTTAATAATTAGTCGAATAGATCATAAGATATTTGCCAAAGTTGATTTTGCAGCCCAATATGTACTCTTGTCGCTTCGACAAACAGATACTTCACTTTTCAACGCTATCACTGCCCCCTACCCAATGGAGCGACCAATTGCCAATGACGACGCTAATCACTAAGAGTCCAAATGATCACCGCCAGTATCAATACATCCAATTGGTGAATGGTCTGCGAGTGCTACTGGTTGAAGATCAACAGGCGAATCAGGCGGCGGCATCCATGGCTGTTAATGTCGGTCACTTTGACGACCCTGTTGCTCGCCCAGGTATGGCCCATTTCCTCGAACACATGCTCTTTTTAGGCACAGAAAAGTACCCTCAATCGGGAGAGTACCATCAATTTGTCAATCAACATGGTGGCAGTAATAATGCGTGGACAGGAACTGAGCAGACAAACTTCTTCTTTTCTATTGATAATGAGGTATTTGAGGAGTCATTAGATCGTTTTAGCCAATTTTTTATCGCACCCTGTTTTGATTTAGAATTAGTCGATAGAGAACGGCATGCCATTGAGTCGGAGTTTAGCTTAAAACTTAAAGACGATGTACGTCGAACCTACCAAGTTCAAAAAGAGACAGTCAATCCTGCGCACCCTTTCTCAAAATTTTCCGTGGGTAATCTTGCAACGCTCTCAGGAGAAGAATCCCAGTTAAGGGATGAACTACTCGCTTTTTATCAGCAGCACTATAGCGCAAATTTAATGACGTTATGCATGGTGGCTCCGTTGCCGTTAGCTAAGTTAAAAGCATTGGCGGAACGCTACTTTACCTCCATAGTCAACGGTAACTTACTCAAACAATATCCAGATATCGCTATTTATGAGCCACAACAATTAAAACAACAGATCAATATTGTCCCCCTTAAGGAGCAGCGCCGAGTCGCGATAACGTTTGCCCTCCCCGCGATCGATAGCTTTTACAAACGTAAACCGCTGACATTTATTAGTCACCTTCTCGGTTATGAAGGTAAAGGCAGCCTGTTGAGCTACCTTAAAGAACAAGGCTGGGCCAGTAACTTATCTGCTGGCGGTGGCGTGAATGGCTATAACTTTAAAGATTACAACATTAGTATTCAGCTTACCGAAAAAGGGTTAACTCAATTAGATGAAGTAATTCAAGCTGCTTTTGAATATATCGAACTAATCAAAACGGATGGACTACAGCAGTGGCGCTATCAAGAGCGTGCTAACTTGCTGAAACTGGCATTTAAATATCAAGAGCAGATAAAACCGCTAGATTTAGCCAGTCATCTTAGTATTAACATGCACCATTATGCAACCTGCGATCTTGTTTATGGTGATTATCGTATGGATGGCTTAGATATTACGCAAACATCAAGCTTATTGGCATTGATGACACCTGACAATATGCGCATTCAACTCATCTCACCTGAACTCGATACAGAAAAACAGGCAGCTTGGTATCACTCTCCTTACCAGGTCAAACCGATTGCAGCATCTAGGCTACAGCAGTGGTATAGCCCACAGGTGCGTGAAGCCCTCTCGCTGCCAGAAGCCAACCCTTTTATCATTGCTGATTCAGTGCCAAGAAACGACAAGAGCCATCACCCCGTACCCACTGTCGTTTGCCAGGAAGAAGGCTACCGTATCTGGCATAAAAAAGATGATGAATTCAATGTCCCCAAGGGACATATGTATCTCTCTTTAGACTCTCAGTTTGCCGCACGAACACCTAAACATGCTGCGCTCACGCGCCTTTATGTTGAAATGTTGCTCGATTACCTTACCGAGCATACCTATCCTGCAGAGGTTGCGGGATTAAGCTACAACATCTATCCCCATCAAGGTGGCATAACCTTGCATTTAACCGGCTTTACTGGCAAACAAGAAGCCTTGCTATCGCTATTAATTAGTAAAGCAAGAGAACGTAATTTTACCCAAGCTAGATTTAAGCAAATTAAGAAGCAAATTTTACGCAACTGGTACAATCAAACACGGGCCAAACCTATCTCTCAGCTTTTTACTAGCCTAACCGTTACTTTACAGAAGCGCAGCTATGAACCACAACGCATGGCCGAAGAGCTAGAAGAGTTGACCTTAGATGATCTCCATGAACATGTGCGCGATTTTTATGAAAAAATTCACCTTGAAGGCTTAGTTTACGGTGATTGGCTTACCAGCGAAGCACAAGCGTTAGGCCGAAGACTTGATCACATTTTGTCGCTAGTATCCACACCCAGCGGCGAATCTGAACGTGAATTGGTTAAACTGGACAATGTCGGTACACTCATGAGAGAACTTGCCGTTGCTCATCAAGATAGCAGTATTATTGTCTATTATCAGTCGACCGACGCAACACCGACAAACATGGCGCTATTTAGCCTTTTAAACCACACCATGTCATCGACTTTCTTTCATGAATTACGCACCAAACGCCAGTTAGGCTATATGGTCGGTACAGGTTATCTGCCACTTAACCGCTACCCAGGAATGATCTTCTACATTCAATCCCCCTCCGTTGGTCCACTGCAACTGCTACAAGCTATTGATGAGTTCATCGCTGACTTCAACTACGCCGTCATGCAAATCACCAATCAACAGTGGGAACAAACTAAACAGGGCCTAATCAACCAGATCATGGAACATGACCCGAATCTAAAAACCCGTGGTCAGCGGTATTGGTCCAGCATAGGTAATAAGGATTATGAATTTAATCAGCGAGAGTTGGTGGTTGAGGAGATTAGTAAGTTGACTCGCTCTGACTTAATTAAGTTTATGATGCAAAAAATGCGCACCAAGCACAGCGACAGATTGGTATTATTCACTACTGGTGAACAACACACGGCCTTTGAGCCACTGACATCAGACAATATGATCACCGACCTACGCTCATTTAAGCAGCATGCTGCAAATTTCGATTATTGATACAGCACGACACAAACTGCTGCAATTCACTCTCGTCTAAGCCAGTCCCTTTTAAGTGGGAGAGAAGATGTTGAGAAAAACATTTTGTTAATAAAAATAATAGGTTCGCATAACAGCGGAAAACACTAGTATCTCCACCAACAGAAGCTTTTTAACAGCTCTAACTCAGCTTAAGACAACAATTAAGCTAAAACAAAATAAAAATAAGAACAATTAGCAACCAACAAAAACTACTGTTCTTTTGACAAATCCTTCACTTTCTGAAAAAGTAGGTTAAATACCTGTTGCCTAAGCGCTATTGGCTAATAATCAAACTAATAATTATGCCTAACTCTTTGCTAAAAATTTTACTGATTTCCCTCATGGCCATCATGTTTCCTGGTCACTCTTCCGCCGACGAAAATGCAGGACCATCGATTTTACTAAAAAGTAAAACTTACAGTGTTCCTGAAGGGCTTTCTCAAAGTACTGTGACATCTATAACCAAAGATAAAGATGGGTATATTTGGATAGGTACTCTCAATGGACTAAACCGATTTGATGGTGATGAGTTCAAACATTACTTTGGGGGAGAGGACTCTGGCCTTCCAAGTTCTTTCATTAGAAGTGTGCACTTCAGTGATACGGGGGTTTTATATGTCGGAACCGATAATGGTTTAGTCGCTTACAATCCTGTTTTAGATAGGTTCCAAACTTCAAAGTCAATAGAAAAATTACAAAAAAAAGCAATTTGGCAAATAGAATCCACTCCAAATAGCCTTTTAATAGGTACAAATAATGAGTTCATTATAGTAAGCAATGACAATGTTTTTTCGACACAAAATTACAGCGATATAAAAGAAGCAAAAAAAATCGTAAAAGACGAAAAATACATTTATATAAAAACCTACAACAACCTTCTTTTCAGAGTAAATATAAAAACATCAGAAAAAGTTATAATAGACAAAAATGTTTTAGACATATCCAACTCTAAAGATGGGGTTATATATGTAAAGAGTGACATATTAATATATATAGATTCTAGCCAAAAAATAAACAACGAAAACAAAATAGAAAAGATTTTCTTCGCTAACAACTCTCTGTATGCCACAAGTAAAAACAAGTCATTTTTAATAAATGGAACACAAGAGATTGAAATAGGTAAATACGAAAACCCTAAAACCCCATCAAACATATCTTACTATTTCGTAACGCCTGAAGCACAGTACATTGGTTTAATTAACGAAGGGTTAGTGATAGTCAAAAAGTCTAGAAATCTAGTAGCAAATCTAAATGGCTTTGATACTAACATATGGCATTTCAGCGCTAATGATAAAAATGAACTGTTGGTATCCTCTGATAGTCCATTTTTAAAAGTATATGACGAAAATTTAAAACTAAAAAAATCTATCAACACCAACATTCATGGCTATAAAAATTCAATATCCATTGATAATTCAATATACATAGGGAGTCATACAGGCCTCTATGTAATGAAGGATAACAATAACAGTAAAATAACTAATGAGAGGATCACTGTTCTTAATAACTTTGATAACTTGATTTATTCAGGTACAGCATCAGGGAAGATATTAATCGTTAATGGTGAAAAAATAAAAGAGGTTATAGATACCAATATCTCCGAACCGATATTAGGAATAATAAAAACACAGGGTAATGAACTTTACTTAGCAGCTCAGAGCGGATTATACCAATTAGCGGGTGGCAATCTTAGTAGAATATATGACAAATTGACGTTTAGCGTTAACAAGATTAACCCTAAAGAGATAATATTTGGGACATCTACATCAATTATGATGTTTAACACTGAAACAAAAAAAGTGTCCGAGCTATTTTCCAATAGAAAAGACATTTACTCTGTAGTTTCAATAGATGATACAGTTATAGCGTCATCTATCGGAGAAGTAATAGTTATAAACAAGGAGGTGAAACGTATTCTCCCGACTAGTTATGGAAGTCAACACGAATACAACACTCCAAGCGGAATCATATACAACTCAAAAAACATTTTATTTGGAGGTATTGAAGGTGCTAGCTTAATAAATCTTGAAAAAATAAAAAAATATATTGATTCACTGTCATTACCAAGCACTATAATTGAAGAATTCCTTATATTTAACAACCCTGTAAAAATAGGAACTGAGTCCCTGGCAGAGTCTATCTCTCATACAAAAAAAGTTAGCTTAAAATATTCAGACTACCCATTTACTTTTAAGTTCGACACTCCAAATGCAGCCGTAAATAATCTTGAGTATTTTTATCAAATGCAAGGACTTTCTGATGATTGGATCCAGTCAAAAGGAAATAATTCATCTACTTATACGAACCTCTCTCCAGGAACATATCAGTTTAATGTGTATGCAGTTAACCCTATAACTAAAGCCACTGGCGAAATAAATGCTATAACGGTAAATATCACCCCTCCATGGTGGTTATCACCTCAAGCTAAGCTATTTTATCTATTTGCATTTGTATTGACGACAATAGCAATCATAAAAGCAGTTCTTCGTCGCAGAGAGGTCCAACGACAAATCGCCAAGTCTGAAGAACGTTTAAAGTTGTCGCTGTGGGGTAGCGGCGATGAGATGTGGGACTGGGATATCGAAACCGGACAGATATATCGTTCTAACATTTGGGGCTCTCTCGAATTTCCACGTGATGGCCAACGCTCAGGGGAACATGGTGAAGAGAGCAACATCCACCCAATGGATCAAGAGCGAGTCACCAACGCACTTAACAAACATTTTTACGGTGAAACCGAACACTTCGAAGCTGCCTATCGTGTTAAAGGTAAAGACGATCAGTGGGTGTGGATTTTAGATAGAGCAAAGATTGTTGAGCGTGATGAAGATGATAAAGCGCTGCGTATGACTGGTACCATTAAGAACATCAGCAACTTTAAGCAAGCAGAAGAGCAACTAAGACTGTTCGAACGTGCTATTGAGAATATTTCAGAAGGGATGTTCATTCTAGACAATAACTTTAGCTTTGTAGAAGTGAACGAAGCCTGCTGCGATCTATGTGAAAAAGGCCGCAACGATTTCATAGGTCAGTTATTCAATTTTGATCTCTATCCTGAAAGCTACTCACAACAGATTCGTAATATTCTCCAACAACAAGGCAGCTGGAGTAATGAAGTCGAATCAGCAAAAGGTGATGGTACTAGCTTCCTGATGGAACTCACTGTCGATGCTATATACGATGAGCAAGGCACGTTGTCTCACTATGTTGGCGTATTCTCCGATATCTCGCGCAGAAAACAGCAGGAAGAGGAGCTAAGAAAACTCACTAACAATGACTTGTTGACTAACCTACCGAACCGTTCAAGCCTAATGGTGACCTTAGGTAACTTAGTGAAAAAAGACACTCACCATACCTTGATGGTATTAGATCTAGATAATTTCAAGAAAATTAATGATTCATTAGGACATCAGGTCGGTGACGAGCTACTTATAAAGGTAGCACGTCGAATAGAGTCAACCGTTCCCTACCACACCAGTATCTATCGACTCGGTGGTGATGAATTTGCCATACTCGTCGACAATAACCCTGACATTGGCTCTAGTGCCGTAATCGCTAATAACGTAGTAGATGCCTTCTGTAGCCCCTTTGAACTCACTAAAGATAGAGTTGTTGTCGGTGTCAGTATCGGCATTGTGTTGTACCCAGAAGATGATCAAAATGAACAAGCACTGCTGCGTAAAGCTGATATTGCCATGTATCACGCTAAATCGGCTGGCGGGAACCGCTACCAGTTCTACTCAGAGTCATTAAATCGCAACGCAATTAGACAATTGGAAGTTGAGAACTTAATCCGCGAAGGCTTAAGAGATGATCTATTTGAGGTCTACTATCAGCCAAAAATTGATCTTAAGTCAGGCAAGATGGCAGGCATGGAAGCGCTAGTTAGACTGAATCATCCAGAACATGGGTTAATTCCGCCGGGAGATTTCATTCCGCTAGCGGAAGAGAACGGATTAATCGTCGAAATTGGCGAGGTAGTTTTACGTAAAGCATGTTTCGCGGCACAAAAATGGCGTCGTCAAGAATTATTCGAAGGACGTGTAGCCGTCAATTTATCATCACAACAGTTCGCTCTCCCCGACCTTCAACAACGAATAGAGTCAATTTTACGTCTCACACAGCTACCGGCAGGCAACTTAGAGCTCGAAATTACCGAAGGGACCGTCATAAAACAGCCAGAAAAGGCAATAAAGGTGATGATGCAGCTGTCTAAGATGGGGGTTAGCTTGGCATTAGATGATTTTGGCACCGGATACTCGTCATTGTCATACCTAAAACGCTTCCCTATTGATACTTTAAAAATTGATAAAGCTTTTGTCGATGACATTGATAAATCAGACCGCGACTTAAAAATGGTCGACTCTATTATTACCATTGCTCATAACATGGGACTCTCTGTGGTAGGTGAAGGTGTTGAAGATGCTTCACAACTCAGCATATTAAAAGCGTTAAAATGTGAAGAGATACAAGGGTTTATATACAGCAAAGCTGTCAATGAACAAGCCTTTACAGAGTTATTGCGACAAGAAGAGCTCCTTCCTTGTTCTGTTAAGAAACAGAAAAAGATTAACCTTTAGTCCAATAACAAAATCGCTAACTACAACTTAAGGGTAACTATTTTACAATATAGGTAAGCCATTGGCATAACACCTGCATTACTTCTTTCAGACGTCAACATTTTGTTGGCACAACAGAATCACTTAACTCTGAGAGAATAAAGACAATGATTAACGGACTAGTTACTGCTATCGCTTTCGCCCTTTCTTGCACTACTGCGAATGTCGAAAATATTTCCCTTGCAGGTTCTCCAAACGTTAGGCTTAAGCCTATAGAAGTTGCTGGCTCACCAAATATTAAGTTTAAGCCGATTCAAGTAGCTGGCTCACCAAACATTAAGTTTAAACCGATGCAAGTAGCTGGCTCACCAAATATTAAGTTTAAGCCGATTCAAGTAGCTGGCTCACCAAATATTAAGTTTAAGCCGATTCAAGTAGCTGGCTCACCAAACATTAAGTTTAAACCGATTCAAGTAGCTGGCTCTCCAAATATTAAGTTTAAGCCGATTCAAGTAGCTGGCTCTCCAAACATTAAGTTTAAACCGATTCAAGTAGCTGGCTCTCCAAATATTAAGTTTAAGCCGATTCAAGTAGCTGGCTCACCAAATATTAAGTTTAAGCCGATTCAAGTAGCTGGCTCACCAAATATTAAGTTTAAGCCGATTCAAGTAGCTGGTTCACCAAACATCAAATTCATCAACTCAGCTGTTGCTTAAGTTTAAGGAGAATGATTATGTTAGATTCACTAAAGAAAGCTCTTGGACTTAACCACAAACCAGAGCGTAAGAAAGTACAACTTCCTGCAGGGTTAGATCACCTAGAAGTGATCCCAGCAAAAGGCTGGTGGAACTAGTTGGAGCATCAATTATCACCAACGCCAGATACATAAAAAGGAGCATTAATGCTCCTTTTTATTTTCATTCATGTCGACAATTTACCTTTCATAGGGATGATAAGATAGGCAGGAAATTGATGACAGCGTAGACAAGGGTTAAAGCGTTATCTGAACCGACCCTTTACCTTGGGCACGCTTAATAGCAAAACGTTTGTGGGTATTGAACAAAGGGTACCCAACAGGCCCCAACACTAAACCGATAGCAGCCCAGCGTTTAACGCCCAGCCCAGCACGAAATGCTAAGTTGCCCATCACCACACTACTGACGGCCAGTATACCAGCCACTAATACCACCACTTATTACACCTCTACTTCAATAAGTTAATGATGCCACCAATTAAACGTTTACTTGGCAGCATATATCATTACTAGCCTAAAGCGCTTACTTCCTTTAGCAAGTATGTTACCCAACGATAACTGACTAGGAAGAATGCCATCAAACAAGCGCGTATGATACCCAAAACCTTGCCAAAAATGAACAAAAAACAGGCAAACATATTCCTCTAGACATAAAAAATGCGGCATTATGTTGCCGCATTGTTAAGTGGTATAAAGTATTATGAATGGAAACGAGATCCCGTTTCTGCCATTTCAACTAACATGGCACACGGTTTAAAGCGCTCTCCATGATCCTGGGCATACTGGTTTAGGATTTCAACCAACTTAGCCGGCCCCATTGTATCAATGTAGCGGAAAGGCCCCCCCAAGAAAGGTGGGAAACCAATACCAAAAATAGCACCGATATCACCATCACGGGCACTCGCAATAATGCCCTCTTCTAAACATCGCACCGCTTCATTAAGCATCTGCACCACACAGCGCTGTATAACTTCAGCGGCATCGCTAGTAGCAGTTGGCGTGATCCCCAGTACAGCATATACCGATTCATCAACCAGTTTCTTCTTCGACTTAGTGCCATATTGGTAAAAACCTTTACCATTTTTACGCCCTTTACGATCATCACCAAGTAACTTGTCAAAAGCGGTTGGCGCCTGAAAGCGTGCACCAAGCTCTTTTTCAAGAATTGGAGAGATCTTCGCACCAACGTCAATGCCCACTTCGTCCAGTAACGTCATTGGGCCAACAGGGAATCCAAATTTCACTAAGGCTTTATCAAGATGCTCGACGCTCTCGCCCTGCAGCAACAGGTTTGCCGCCTCATTCATGTATAAGGCTAAGATTCGGTTAACATAGAAACCGGCACCATCTTGAACAACAATAGGTGTCTTACCCTGCTTGCGCGCAAACGCGACGGTGGTCGCAATTGTTTCAGCAGAGGTTTTCTCATGAGCAATAACTTCAACCAGAGGCATTTTCTCTACTGGCGAAAAATAGTGCAAGCCAATCACATTCTCTGGGCGTTGCGCTGCTTCGGCGATCTGAGATATTGGCAACGACGAGGTATTTGATGCAAAGATGGTATGTTCACCACATTCACGTTCAACATCCTTAACCATCTGATGCTTTAAGCCTAAATCTTCAAATACGGCCTCAACAACGATATCAGCGTCTTTGATCCCTTTATACTCAGTGGTTGTCGTCATTAACGCCATGAGATTGTCACGAGCTGCAGACGTCATGTGACGACGTTTAACGCCTTTATCTAACAATTTATAGGCATACGACAGTGCGTTACTTAAACCTGTTTCGTTAATATCTTTTACGCGAGCAGGAATTTTGGCTTTAGTTGTAGTTACCGAGGCAATACCGCCCCCCATTAAACCACCACCCAAAATCATGGCTTTCTTAACGGGTTTGGCTTGCACGTCACCAGCACCGCTCTCTTTTTTCATCTCTGTGGTTGCAAAGAAAATGCTTCTTAACGCTTCAGATTCTGGTGACATAACCAAATCAGCAAAATGCGTAGCTTCAACCTCTAGACCTTTAATCAGCCCTTTCGTCATACCTTGACGAACACAATCAATGATCTTCTCTGGCGCTGGATAATTACCATGGGTTTTCTTGTTAACTTGCTTTAGCGCTTGGTCAAAAATAATATTGCGCCCAGCAGACGTGCCCTCTAAAACGCGATTGACCATAGACGCTTTGGCTTTCTTGGGCATTTTTTTACCGCTTAATGCCATCTCAATGGCGGTACGCAGTAAAATCGACTCAGGAACGACATCGTTAACTAACCCCATTTTAAGTGCTTGTTTAGGGCGAAGCTGCTTACCAGTTAACATCATATCCAGTGCAGTCGTAATACCGACTAACCGGGGCAAACGTTGGGTGCCGCCCCCGCCCGGTAACAAGCCTAACTGAACTTCGGGCAAGCCCATCATGGTCTTAGCGCTATCGGTACACACACGCATATGGCAAGCTAAGGCAAGCTCTAAACCACCACCTAAACAAGGGCCGTTAATCGCTGCAACCACGGGAATAGTGAGTGCTTCTAAGGCCAAAAAGACTTCATGCCCCTGTTGTGACAGCTGTTTCGCATCATCAGCCGATGTGCAGGCATCAAGCATGGAAATATCGGCGCCAGCAACGAATGAATCTTTTTTGCCTGAGATAATCACCAAACCTTTAATCTGATGGTCACTACGGATTTCAGTCAGCACTTCACTGATCTCAGGGCCAAATTCTGCACGTAACGTATTCATGGTTTCGCCAGGAACATCCATCGTTAATACAGCAATACCGTTCTCGTTACGACTTAATGTAAAACTCTTATCCATGAGATCACTCCACTTCTACTATCATTGCTGCACCAAGACCACCCGCAGCACATGCGGTTGCTAAGCCTGTTCCACCACCACGACGTTTTAATTCGCGACACACTTGGGTAATTAAACGTGTTCCCGTTGCAGCAAACGGATGACCATAAGCCAAAGAGCCGCCCAGTACGTTAAACTTGCTCATGTCTATTTCACCAATGGCACGGTTGCGACCCAACTTTTCTTCGGCAAACTTTTTAGAGCCAAACATCTGCATGTTGGCAAGCGTTTGCGCGGCAAACGCCTCATGCATCTCGATCAGGGTCAGATCTTCAAGCTCCATCCCAGCGCGCTTTAGCGCAAGAGGTGTCGCATAAGAAGGCCCCATTAACATATCTTGCCAAACATCAATGGCAGTAAACGCATAGCTCTTAATGTAACCAATAGGTTGATAACCTAACGCTTTAGCGCGGCTTTCACTCATCAAGAGTACAGCTGATGCACCGTCGGTCAGCGGCGTACTGTTTGCAGCAGTAACCGAACCATGTTTACGGTCAAACGCTGGTCTGAGTTTGGCGTAAGATTCAATCGAAGAGTTTTCACGAATATTGTTGTCACGGTCAATAAATGACTTATACGGCGGTACGTGAGCGGTCATCACCTCATCACGCAAATTACCTGAATTCCATGTTTCTGCAGCGAGACTGTGTGAACGGAAAGCCAGCGCATCTTGATCGGCGCGGCTAATATTGTATGTCTTCGCCATCTGCTCTGCGGTTTGTCCCATTGACAAGCCAGTAGAATATTCAGCAACCGCTGGCGGCACAGGCAAAAGATCTTTTAAACCTAAGCGACGAAAGATAGCAAGTTTCTGCCCAAAACTGCGGGCTTTATTCAAGTCAACCAAGGCGTGAGCCAGTTTTTTGGACACGCCAATTGGCAACACCGATGATGAATCAGCACCACCTGCAATACCGATATCGATATTGCCCGTCATGATAGACTCTGCGACATTAACGGCTGATTGAAAACTGGTTGCACAGGCACGCGTGACACTGTATGCATCGGTGGCGACATTCATGCCAGTACCCAGAACAATTTCACGTGCAATATTAGGCGCTGCAGGCATCTGTACCACTTGCCCATAAACAAGTTGCTCAATCTCTTTTGGATCTAACTCAGACCGTGACACTAGCTCATTGACAACCATTTTGCCCATGTCCAATGCCGAAACGCCGTGAAACGCGGTTGCTTGTTTAGCAAAGGGGGTTCGCAGGCCCATCACAATCGCAATACGATCGCCCTTTGCATTTCTCACTTGCTGTAGATCACTCATCTTTTGCCCTCATGACACGCCTAATCGAACAGTTTCTCTTGGCGCAATTATTATTGTTCCCTTACCCAATGATTTAGCTCATGTTAATAAAGCCATCAAAACAGGTCAGACCATCAAAGTGTGATCTGATTCTAACTTCTTATTTAAAAGTTTTAAACACCTGTTTGGTTTTTAGTCGGTGAAATTAAAAAAATAACAGTATTAACAATGTTTAATAAAATAAAATTAGTCCCTTTGATCGGTTTAAATCCCTTTGTAAGCATGCTAACTTATTTTCCACGAATCTGATTTCTATCGATAGTTAATGCCTAATTGGACAACAACGAAGACTAGCCAAACCCTATCTGAATTTTTTACCATATTAGCTGTCTATAGCTCACATAATTTATAAAACCGAGTAGCATCATGCCTTTGAGTCGACTTCATTCATTACGCGAATACCTAGATACAGTTATCTTAGGTCAACCTGTTCTTACCGAAAACTTACTTATTGCATTAATCGCTGACGGACATCTTTTGGTCGAGGGCCCGCCAGGCCTAGCAAAAACCCGTGCAGTAAAAGCCTTGAGTGATGGTGTTGAGGGCGACTTTCATCGCATTCAGTTTACTCCTGACTTACTGCCAGCAGATTTAACCGGTACTGATATCTATCGCGCGCAAACGGCTACCTTCGAGTTTGAGGCTGGCCCTATCTTCCATAATCTGATCCTCGCCGATGAGATAAACAGGGCGCCCGCTAAAGTGCAATCGGCGCTATTAGAGGCGATGGCTGAGGGGCAAGTAACCGTTGGTAAACACAGTTACAAACTGCCTAAGCTATTTTTAGTGATGGCAACACAGAACCCGCTTGAGAACGAAGGCACCTACCCGCTGCCAGAAGCGCAATTAGATCGCTTTTTAATGCACTTAAACTTAGATTACCCTAGCGCCGAAACTGAATTTAAGATCATGCGCTTATCTCGTAATGAAGCGCTATCTCACGATATTCCTACGGTGAAACCCATCGTCCAAGACGAGATTTTTGCAGCCAGAGCGGCCGCCCTAGCTATCTATCTAGCCGAGCCGTTAGAGCAGTATATTGTCAGCATTGTCATGGCCACTCGCCAACCACAACAGTATAGCGATAGCCTTGCCAACTGGCTTGAATATGGCGTCAGCCCCCGTGCAACTATCTCTATTGAGCGTTGCGCTCGCGCTCGCGCATGGTTAATGGGACGAGATTACGTCTCGCCTGAAGATATTCAGGCAGTCGTTCCTAATGTGCTACGTCACCGTCTGCTGCTCAGCTATCAAGCGCAGGCAGAAGGCATCAGTGCCGATCAGGTCATTAGCCATATTCTCAGTCAAGTCGCGGTACCTTAATGTCAGCAGTGCAACTACCTCTATTTGCCGATGGTGTTTCACTGACTCAGCAAGAGCTATTGGCGTGTCAAAATATCGCCAGAGCACTACCTGAGAAGCGAACAAAAGCGCGTGCGTCCCTAGCGGGTCATCGTGCGAGCAGCATCAAGGGACGCGGGATGGAGTTTGCTGAAGTGCGTCATTATCAAAGTGGTGATGACGTACGAACTATCGACTGGCGAGTCACTGCCAGAACCGGTAAAGCTCACACCAAGTTATTTGTCGAAGAGCGCGAACGCCCTGTACTACTATTACTCGACCTAAGCCACAGTCTTTACTTCGGTTCCAGTCTAATGCTGCAATCAGTTCAAGCTGCGCACCTTTCCGCCACCCTGGGCTGGAGCGCTATCGGCAATGGCGACAGATTAGGGGCATTGATAGCCAGCGAGAAACAACATATTGAACTCAAACCCCGTAGCCGCCAACAAGGTATTTTGGCGCTCATCAATGCTATGCAAGCTGTCCACCAGCAGCAACTCGATGCATTAGATGAGGTGCAAGCAGAGCCAAACCATATCTACAAAGCTTGCCTGCGCCTAAGACGTATCGCCAAGCCTGGCTCATTAGTGTGGATCATTAGCGACGGAACGCACTTCACACCCGACTGTTTGGGACCGTTAGCTGAGTTAAAGCGTCATTGCGATATCGGAGCATTTTTAATTACCGACCCGCTTAAACAGGGCAAGATAGCATTGCCTAAGCAGTTTCAATTACCAGTGAAAGATGGTGACAGAGAGCTGGTATTAACGCCCCACAGTTATCAATCATGGCTCAAGGTACAACGCCAACATCAACAACAGTTTATAAGTATGATGGCCCAACTAAACGCGCAGCCACGCACTATTGATGCGGGTATCAATCTGCAGCAACAGCTAGGAACTTTCAGTTAGATGCAAACGGCAACTCCCCCCACATTGGCTAGCATGCAAGATATCCAAACACCGCCCGATATAGGTAATTGGCCACTCGCTTATGGCTACTGGCTAGTTATTTTAATTGCAATAACCCTTATCATTCTAGTCTGCTTTGGGTTAATTAAACGCCATAAACAACGGGCCATAAAACGTGCAGCGATTAATGAACTAGCACAACTGAAGCTTGATGACCGTCAATTCGCGTCACATGTTAACGCACTACTCAAACGCTGTGCCATGAGCCATGGCACCAGAGAACAGTTCGCGCATCTTGATGGCGAACCATGGTTTACCTGGCTTAATAGCAAAACTGCAGCACCCGACACTACCTTGACCTCATTACTGGCAAAACGCTATCAACCAATGCCGCTGTCTCAAGATGAAGCCCAGCAACTTCACGATGCGGCTAAACGCTGGCTGCAACAAGCCCTACCGCTTAAAACGCTTAAGGGGGATACAGCATGTTGACCTTAGCTTGGGCATGGCTGCTACTGCTACTACCATTACCACTTTTATTTGCCAAACGCGCTCATGTTCAAACCGTCACCAGCGGTCACTTGCAGCTACCAGGCAGCAGTGAAACCTTGCAGAAAACCGCTGCACAGCGACAACGAAAATCGCTGCTGCCATATTGGCTAATCTGGGTATGTTTAGTCACTGCCGTTGCTCGTCCCCTTTGGGTTGGCGATCTAATTGAACTACCGAGCAAAGGCCGAGATCTTATGCTGGCTGTCGATCTCTCTGGCAGTATGCAGATTGAAGATATGGTACTAGATGGCAAACCTGTAGACAGATTCAGCTTGGTTCAGCACCTCATGAGTGACTTTATTGAGCGCCGCCAAGGTGACAAGATTGGACTGATACTGTTTGCCGACCACGCCTACTTACAAGCGCCACTGACACAAGATAGACGCTCTGTCGCTCAGTTTTTATCGGAGGCACAAATTGGTCTAGTGGGCAAACAAACTGGGATTGGCGAAGCGATTGCACTTGGAGTTAAGCGCTTTGACAAGGCACAAGAGAGCAACCGGGTGCTGATCCTCTTGACTGATGGTTCTAATAACTCTGGTAGTATTACCCCAGAACAAGCCTCAGAGATCGCCGCAAAACGTGGTATCACTATTTACACCATAGGTGTGGGTTCAGAAGTCATGGAGCGCCGTACCCTTTTTGGTAAAGAGCGGGTTAATCCCTCGATGGATCTTGATGAAGCCCAATTGACTAGTATTGCCAACACCACCGGCGGTCGCTATTTTCGTGCGCGTAATGCCCAAGAACTAGCACAAATTTATCAAGCAATTGATAGCCTTGAACCGACCGATAGTGAGCAGTTAAGTTATCGGCCTCAATCAGAGCTATTCTATTATCCCTTGGCCGCAGCACTCCTAATTAGTGCACTGATGATGCTATGGCGACTGCCTATGATTCAATCACTCACCTATTTAACAAAACGGGAGGCATAATGATCCACCTACTGCGTCCTGAATGGCTATTGGCACTCCTACCGCTCGCGCTGCTTCTTTTTGTTGCGCGACGCAGTACAGGACAACAATCAAATTGGAACAAATACATTGCACCGCACCTTGCAAAACGGTTAGTCGGGCACTCATCCAACGCCAAACGTAACGACCTAAAGGTCATCGCTTTTTGCTGGTTGGTAGCAGTTATCGCCCTCTCCGGCCCCGCTTTTACCAAGCAGAGCTTACCTGTATTTGAAGCCAATCAAGGACGAGTGATCGTCATGGATATGTCGCTGTCGATGTATGCCACAGATCTGGTTCCTAATCGCCTTACCCAAGCTAAATTTAAGGCCACCGATCTGATTACTGGGCTAAAAGAGGGCGAAACAGGTTTAATCGCGTACGCTGGCGACGCATTCACTATTAGCCCACTGACACGAGATAAGGCCACGCTACTAAATTTATTACCCACCTTATCACCGCAAATCATGCCGGTTTTGGGCTCTAACTTACCCGTAGCCCTCACTCAGGCTAAAACCCTGCTGAGCCAAGGTGGGCATCTGCGTGGTGACGTCATACTATTAACCGATGGCGTATCAACAACGCAGGTTAATGAAGCTAAAAAAGTATTTGAAGACAGCCAATACCGCTTGTCAATTATTGCGCTTGGTAGCAGCCAAGGTGCAGCAATTCGCCTACCCGATGGTCAGTTAATGCGAGATAAAGTCGATCAAGTCGTGGTCGCTAAAACAGACTACTCGCTATTGAAAGAGATTGCGGTTGATAATGGTGGCAATCTATTCCCTTATCGTGCCGATGGTGAAGACTTAGTTCAGCTTTATCAGTCGTTAACCCAAAGTCAGTCCAATAAAAAATCGGATCTAGAAGGCGAAATCTGGCAAGATGCAGGGCCTTTTATTGCCCTGCTACTACTGTTACCCGCACTGATGAATTTTAGGCATGCTGTCGCAGCTCTGGCCTGTTTACTCTTGTTTACGCCACCAACACCAGTTTACGCCAATAGTTGGCAATCGCCTTGGCAGACTAATGATCAACGCGCTATGCAAGCCTATGAGCAACAAGATTATCAACAAGCAGCTGCGCTATTTAGCGACCCGAACTGGCAAGGCGCAGCCTTGTATAGAAACGGACAATATGAAGAAGCGTTAGCGCAGTTTGAGCAAGATAATTCCGCCACAGGACTTTACAATCAAGGCAACAGTCTGATGCAATTGCAGAATTACCAAGCAGCGATAGAAAAATACCAACAGGCACTCAAGAAACAGAGTGATCTTACGGCCGCCAGCGAGAATTTAGCCTTAGCGGAACAACTCGACGCACAGCAAAAACAGCAGAATCAGCAGAATCAGCAGAATCAGCAGAATCAGCAGAATCAGCAGCAAGATGATCAAAACCAGCAGCAGGATGATCAACAAGGTAATCAACAAAATGATTCCCAAGGAGAGTCGCAAAATCAGGGCCAGCAAGACCAACAACCCACTGACGAGCAACAGCAGTCAGAGCAGCAGCAATCCTCATCGGATCAAAGCCAAAGCCAGGAGGATAATGCCCAGCAACAAGACGCTTCCTCACAGCAATCTAATGAGGCCTCCTCTGCCAATAATGAGGCCCCGATGAGTGCTGAGCCAGAGACTAAAACGCCTACGACCGCTTCTTCGCCGCAAGATGAGGAAACTGAGCCTGACGATACCTCATCGGCTCAGCAAATGGCAGACGCCCAACCTCAATCGGCTCCACAGGAGCAGCCCCCATCAGACGCATCCCAAGCCTTGCAAGCGGCTGACGCGCCAGCACCAGATGATTTACCGCTAGAGATGCAGCGAGCACTCTCATCGGTTATTGATGATCCTCAGGTGCTGCTGCGCAACAAAATGCAATTGGAATACCAAAAACGTCGCCGTCAAGGCCAGACTTCAAAGGATACCGAACAGTGGTAATACGCACGCTTTCTATTTTAGCCCTTTTGGCACTATCACTTTCCACTCCCGCCTATGCGCTCACTACGCTGGAAACCTCTGTAGACCGAAATCCAGCAATAGAAGGTGAGTATTTGGTGCTTAGCATAAAGGCTGATGATGACGTCGATAACGGCAGCTTAGATACCTCTATTCTGCTAAAAGACTTTATTGTTGGGCGCACCAGTGTGAGCAGAAGTACTCAAATCATGAACTTTGACGCCAGTAAAGAAACCCGCTGGCAAGTGTTGCTCGCCCCCAAGCGTGCCGGGATCATAGAGATCCCAGCGCTCACCATCAAAGGGGTGAGCTCAGCGCCAATAAAACTCACCGTTAGCGCGCCAGGTAGCCAACCGCAGCAGATGAAGAGTCTATTCATCCGCAGCAGCCTCTCATCGGAAGAAGCTTACGTCGGTCAGCTCATTACCTATAAAGTTAAACTCTATCTCGCAGTGGAGTTGCAGCGTGGCGTACTGAGCGCGCCTAACGTTGAAGGCGCCCAACTCAAACAGCTAGGTGAAGATATTGATACCACCGAGATTTTGGATGGCAGACGTTACCGAGTCATTGAACGTACCTACAGTATTATTGCCGATACGCCAGGCAAACTTACTCTTTCTGGTGCCAGCTTTTCTGGCGATGTCTTAGTTGAGGCGGCACGCCGAGGCGGCATGTTCTCCTTTAATGAAAGCCGCCCCATGCAAGCCAAAGCAGCACCAAGCGAAGTGACCATTTACCCCATTCCCAGTGATTATCATGGTAAATGGTTAGTCAGTGATCTTGTTGTGCTAAAAGAGGATTGGCCTGCCTCGCAAACATTTGAAGTCGGTGTACCTCTCACGCGTAATATCACGCTGTTGGCGTCAAATACCGATGAAACGAGTCTGCCCGAACTAAGCATTAATCTGCCTGAAGGTTTTAAACAATATCCTGAAAAACCCCAACGTCAAACCTTTGTCAGAGAAAAGCAGGTCGTGGCGCAGCTGAAACAAACCACTGCTATCGTACCGACACAAGCTGGCAGCTATACCTTGCCAGAAATTAAGGTGCCTTGGTGGAATAATCAAACCAATAAGCAGGAGTTCGCCACGCTTCCAGCCCGCACCATTACGGTCAGCAGTTCATCATCAACACCTGAGGTTATTCCCTCAACGGTGGATACGACGACAGCGAAATCTCATGGCTATTGGCAAATACTAACCGCTATTTTTGCACTGTTATGGCTTTCCACTCTACTACTGTGGCGCCGTCACATCCGTAAACTGAAACTTGATCACGTTAGCCCACCAACCACGACTAAGCATAGCCACTCAGAAACGCCGTCAATGCTTGCTATTGAAGCTGCCTGCCGTAGCGGGCAAGCTGGTGCAATCATCCTGGCGTTACAGCAGCATTTCAGTGCTCAGTTTGCTAACAAAATGACCCTTGCTGAAATAGCAGGCTTAACACCAGCCCTTGGTTCAGCGATTAAACAGCTACAACAAGCGGCGTATAGTCCAGCCACGCAACATATCGATGGTCAGCAGATCCTCGATGCCGTTAAAAATTGCCCAATGGTTGCCAGAAAGACGGCAAAAAGTGCACTCAATCCGTTAAATCCTCTCTAACAAACTTGCCACATGTTAGCCTATCGAGGTAGGGTGAGCCCTACCCCGATAGCGCACATCACTTAGTTATTAATAGAGTGAGTAAAAAATGTTTGGCTTCAAACGAAATAATTTGGCCGATTCCTCGGTCAATAATGACATGCTAAGTAAACAACGACGATACGATAGCCTTGTCAGGGCACTTCACGCCGATCTATTCCGCTATGCCTATTGGTTATGCGGTGATAAACATATCGCTGAAGATATCACCCAAGAGACGTTTCTTCGCGCCTGGCGCTCGCTTGAATCACTAAAAGACGATAAAGCGGCAAAGGCTTGGTTAATTACCATTTTGCGTAGAGAAAATGCCCGCCGTTTTGAGCGCAAGCAATTTGACTACTCCGATGTAGAGCAGTCAGAGTTGGCCGACAATGTTTCATTATCAACCGAAGATAATATGGAACAATATCTAGTCAGACGCCAAATCGCCCGACTCGAAATAGAGTATCGTGAACCCCTTATTTTGCAGGTCATCGGCGGGTTCAGTGGTGAAGAGATTGCAGACATATTGCAGCTCAATCGCAATACGGTGATGACACGTTTATTTAGAGCTAGGAATCAACTTAAAGAACTTCTCGATCAAGAGCATACAAGAGGGCGCTCTAATGGATGAGCTAAAATTTCGCCGCGAGGCTTATGAAAATCCAAACAATCATGATGACGATTTTTTGTCAGCCATGCGTAGCTCTGATGAGCGACAAGCATTCGTAAAAGACCTCAAGCGCTTAGATAGCCAGATAGAGTCAGCGTTAAAAGTCGATGTGCCAGAAGGACTTGAAGCCAAGCTGCTGCTCAATCAACAGCTACATCAACACCAAGTTCAGCGACGAAAAACCGGTTTCACTATGGCTTTAGTCGCGTCAGTTGCCTTTGTGGCTGGTATCAGTTTTACTCTGTTACGTTTAGGACCTGTGGATCTGGGTCAACACGCATTAGCACATGTCTATCATGAGGATATGGCGCTGATAAGTCATGACGATGTCAGCTTTAATACCATCAATACCCAACTGGCTTCATTGGGCACGTTGGCTAACGCCAGATTTACCGAGCAGCCAGGCCAAGTGCTATACAGCACTTACTGCGACTTTCAAGGGGTAAAAAGTATTCATCTCGTTATGCAAGGTGCCCAAGGTAAAGTCACTCTGTTTATTGTGCCAGTCGAAGATAGAATGATTCTAGATGAAGCTTTTGCCGACAATCGCTACCAGGGCATGGGCTTTGCCGCAGACAATGCCTATATGTTGTTAGTTGGTGAACACCACGACGACCTCAACAACATTAAAGAAGAAATTAAGCAATCTTTCATCTAAATGTTCAACAGCCTGTGGTGACCATCCCGTCACCACAGGTCAGATCTTCATCACATTTCCATACTTTATTGAGCTCCTCATCAAACATCTGCTAGCATAGCGAGTTCAAATCAAACATAACAATAAACGGCGCAAGCATGACTATTGAATTACCTATTTTGATCACCTTTTTTGGCTACCTCATCCTTATGATGGGCATTGGCCTTTGGGCATATAAAGCCACAGACTCTGTCGATGACTATATCTTAGGTGGTCGTTCGATGGGCCCCGCCGTCACCGCATTGAGTGTCGGCGCTTCTGATATGTCAGGCTGGTTACTGCTGGGTTTGCCAGGTGCCGTATACCTTGGCGGCTTAGGGGAAGCATGGATTGGTATTGGCCTGGTATTCGGGGCTTGGCTAAACTGGCTATTCGTTGCGAGACGACTCCGTATTTACACTCAATTTGCCGATAACGCACTCACGCTGCCAGATTTCTTTGAAAAGCGCTTCGCTGACAAAAATGGTCTGTTAAAGCTGGTTTCTGCGATCACGATTTTAGTCTTTTTCACCTTCTATGCCTCTTCAGGTATGGTCGGTGGTGCAATATTGTTTGAGAAAGTCTTTGGCCTAGATTACACCCTCGCGCTCATCATCGGCTCTGCAATTATCGTCGCCTATACCTTTGTGGGAGGCTTCTTTGCTGTTAGCTGGACAGATTTCTTTCAAGGTTGCTTGATGCTGGTTGCTCTACTCATTGTGCCTGTGGCGATATTCAGCCAACCTGCAACGCAAAATGGCCTGCACGATCTCGATCCGGCTATGCTATCGATGATCAGCGACAATACCACGTTTATCGGTCTTGCTTCACTGCTAGCATGGGGCCTAGGCTATTTTGGCCAACCACATATCTTGTCACGCTTTATGGCCATAGGTAGTGCCGATGATATCCCTGTTTCACGCCGTATTGCCATGAGTTGGATGGTCGTTGCCCTGATTGGCGCTCTAGCTACTGGCCTGGCAGGCACACTCTATTTTGCTAACGACCCATTGGCTAACCCTGAAACTGTGTTTATCCACCTCGCCCATGCTGCATTTAACCCTTGGATTGGGGGTCTACTTATCGCGGCTATTTTGTCCGCCATCATGAGCACCATCGATTCGCAACTACTGGTCTGTTCAAGTGTGATCACTGAAGACTTCTATAAAAAATGGTTACGGCCAGAAGCAAATAGTAAAGAGTTAATGTTAGTAGGCCGTATAGGTGTACTCATCATCGCTGTCATTTCCGGTATCATCGCCCTCAACCCTGAAAGCAGCGTACTGGGCTTAGTCAGTTACGCATGGGCAGGTTTTGGTGCGGCATTTGGACCAGTGGTGTTATTGTCACTCTTTTGGCGCAGCTATAGCCGTAATGGCGCGGTAGCAACCGTGCTCGTTGGAGCTGTCACTGTGGTGCTGTGGAAACAAGCAGAAGGCGGCATATTTGAGCTTTATGAAATATTACCTGGATTTGTGTTTGCAACACTTGCAGGGGTTATCGTTAGCAAATTATTTAAACCCTCTGGTGAAATTACTCAGCAATTTGACCAATTCAGCGCCAAGCTTTAACACTCAAAATTGATTGAAACCCTAAATAGCGTACATGTGTACGCTATTTTTTTACTTTATTTTTTTTACTGAAAAATGTGACATTCACATTCGATTAACGTCAGTCGAAATGTTGCAAAATGTTAGATTTGGCGCTAGGTAGCGCTTAGCAAGCCTAATTCAAACACGTATCATTTTTCTTTTATATAACAACCACTAAAAGTAACAAATAACCAACATAACTTCACATCTGGTCGGAGTTGTTGAGTCACCAACTCATCCCTACTATGCACATGACTTATAAAATGGACCCCACTGCATGGTAATCACCTTGCGACATAATTGGGGCCAATAATAATAGAGAACACAATAATGAAGCGTTTCAACAAGACACTATTAGCCGTTGCCGTCACTCTTGCGAGTTCACAAACCATGGCAGCTGGTTTCCAACTTAATAGCCAATCAGCAACAGGGATTGGCCGAGCTTTTGCTGGTGATGCCGTGATTGCAGATAACGCTTCTGTGTTGTCTCGTAACCCAGCAGCGATGGCATTATTTGATACCAAACAACTTTCAATGGGCCTAACCTATGCGGATGTTGAAGTTCAGGTTAAAGATGTATACGTCAACTCAAATTTAGGTGAGCTCCATTACGGTAGCGTTAATGATGCAGCTGAAGCCAAAATCATCCCTAACTTTTATTATGTTAGCCCAGTAAATGACAAGTTTGCCTACGGCGTGGCGATGTTCAGTAATTTCGGTACAGGTACCGATACAGGCGCTTTATCACAGCCAAAACCAATCCTTGGTGGTACCGCGCAAATTCCCGCTCCAGTTGATCTACTAGGTAAAACAGAAGTCACAACTATTAACCTCAACCTCAGTGGTTCATATCGTATCAACGACCACTTCAGTATCGGTGCTGGTGTCGATGTTATCTATGGTGAAGGAACTCTAACCCGTTCAGGTGAACTGCCATTAGGGCCTGATGGTGCTTATGTACCAGTTGATCTTGTCGATGTCGAAGCTGACGGCGTGGCTTTCGGTGGAATTCTTGGTGCTGTATATGAAATCAATGCCGATCACCGTATCGGTGTAAGCTACCGTTTCAGCCCAGATTTTAAAGCCGACGGAACAGTAAAATATGGTGGGGTTGATTTCCAAGAGATCAACATTCCAATCCCTGATATTTTCCAAGTTGCTGGTTTTCATCAACTAACTGAAAAATTTGCCCTACATTACACGGCGCAAATGACAACCTGGGGTGATTTCCATGAGATCACAGTCAATGATCCTGCTGAAGCACAGCTTAAAAAGTATGCGTGGGATGACTCTTGGTTATTCAGTGTAGGTGGTACTTATACGCTTAACGATAGCTGGACACTGCGTGCAGGTTATATGTTCGATCAAGGTGTCGTTGGTGAAGTGAGCTCTATCTCTATCCCAGATTCAGACCGTCAATGGTACACCATGGGTGCGACGTACAACCTATCTAAACATACCAGTCTTGATTTCGGCATCGCATTTATTCGCGGTGAAGAAACGCAGCTAACCGAGCACAGCTCAGTATTAGAGCTAATTGGGCAGCAAATGCCGGCATTAGGTAATGATTTAGGCACAGTACATGCAACAACGCTTTCAAATGCCACCTATTACTCAGTACAGTACAACTACAAGTTCTAAGCTTGTAACTCACAGTTAGAACAACAAAAAGCCGGGCTCAATGCACGGCTTTTTTGTACTTATCCAAAATATTTCCTACAGTTAATACTACTCGCTCATAAAGACACAAATACACATGGCCAAAGTAATAGGTTTAGGTGGAATATTCTTTAAAAGTAAAGATCCTAAGGCTCTCGCGCAGTGGTACAAAAACCATCTGCAACTCCCTGTTGAACCATGGGGTGGCGCGGCATTCTATCTTAACAATCTCGAGCCCATTGCTGGTAGCAGCTATAGTGTTTGGACGCCAATGTCAGATGATACAGACTATCTTGATCCATCAACTCAGCCTTTCATGTTTAACCTCATTGTTGACGACCTCAATGAAGCCTTAGCACAGGTGAAAAATGGTGGTGCTCAGATCATCGCAGAAACCGAAGAGTCGGAGTTTGGTCGGTTCGGTTGGTTTATCGACCCTGATGGGAATAAAGTGGAGCTCTGGCAGCCTAGCACTTAATCCCCATCAGTATAGGGCTATAATCAGCTAGATTATTCTATTTAAAAGGAATATGCTGATTCACATCTTAACGTTGACTAAGGTAATCCCCCATGCAAAAACCACTTTCAGCCACTCTCCTAGGCGCATTTATTTGTATTGGGCTTTACCTACTTGGCAATAGTGTCGGTAACAGTTTTATCCAGATGAGAGCGCTAGAGCGTACCGTGACAGTAAAAGGATTAGCTGAATTAGAGGTCACTGCCGATACCGCGATCTGGCCGATACGTTTTACTGAAGTAGATAACGACTTAAATAGTTTGTACCAGAATGTACAAATAAAGAGTGACAAGGTAATCGCTTTCTTGGTTAAACAAGGCTTTACCCAAGATGAGATATCCAGCTCCCTCCCCTCAATAGAAGATCGACAAGCACAAGGATATGTCGATCCGAACGTGCGTTACCGTTATGCAGCTAAAGTTACCATTTCCCTCTACACCAAACGGGTTCCGCTGTTATTAGAGATGCAAGGGAATCTGCTAGAACTCGCTAAAGAAGGCATTGCCATCTCCAGCCAAGACTATAATAGCCGTACCGAATTCTTATTTACCGATCTCAACAGTATTAAACCTGGCATGGTACAAGCTGCGACCGAAAATGCGCGTCTAACTGCTGAAAAATTTGCCAAGGATTCATCATCACAACTAGGTAAAATTAAAACCGCCTCTCAAGGGCAGTTTACCATTTCAGATAGAGACAGTAATACGCCCAATATTAAGAAGGTCCGGGTCGTTTCAACACTGACCTACTACCTCAATGATTAAGCGATCATAGCGGAAACACGCACTACAACTAACACGGTCAATCGCATTTTTCTAATAAATGATTGCATCGTTCATAAAAGTCCATTAGAATTTTCTTATGAAGTTTTTTAGGTGGTCTGATAATGAATAAACAACTACTCGCACTAGCCATGCTGCTGACAACTCTCTCGACGACTGCGGCCTCGGCTGATATAGAAACCCTTAGTGTTGACGCCCAACTACGCCCGCAGTGGGTGTCGTTAGATGCGCAACTCGAAGCGGTTAAATCAGCGACCGTCTCAGCACAAACATCTGGACGCATCATTAAAGTCAACTACGACGTCAACGATATTGTCCCACAAGGCGCAGCACTATTAGAGATCACTAGCAAAGCACAAGGGGCTGAGCTTGCTGCCGCTGAAGCCGAACTCGCCAGGGCACAAGCTCAAAATGAAGAAGCACAGAAGCAACGTAAACGTTACGAAGAGCTATTTCCTCAAGGTGCTATCTCTCAAGGCGACATGGACCAGGCGATAGCCAATGCACGCACCTCATCCCAAGCGGTTAGTGCTGCAAAAGCACGCATTATTCAGGCCAACGAATCACTGCAATACACCATCGTCAGCGCCCCTTTCTCTGGCATCGTGACGCAGCGGTATGTTGAAGAAGGGGAAACCGTCGCTCCGGGTCAGCCTTTACTCAGTGGTTTTTCAACCGATCAGTTGCGAGCCGTCACAAACGTGCCATTTCGCTACATTAACGCACTGCGTAGTCATCCGGAAGTGCAAATTTTCTTGCCAAATGGTGACGTGATGAACGCCAATCAACTCACCATTTTCTCCTTTGCTGACCCAAGTAGCCACAGCTACAAAACCCGTATTAACTTGCCTAGCAATGATGCGGGGCTTATGCCAGGCATGTGGCTAAAAGTACAATTTATTGCGGGTCAACGCAGTACCATGATGATTCCGCAATCTGCGGTACTCAATCAAAATGAACTCAGTGCCGTTTATCTGATTAAACAGGGCGAACCTGTGCTCAATCAAGTACGTCTCGGTGCTATTCGAGAGGGATATATTGAAGTGCTTGCAGGATTAAGTCCCGGAGACAATATCGCTATAGATGCCTATCAAGTCCTACTTAATTTAAACAAATAATGGATTTGGCCGTTTAATAGGAGTCTTACAGTTATGAACCAGCCAACAAATAACGATCTTGATAAGCACAAAGCACTCGGGTTTTCTGGCCGTGTTGCCGCCATGTTTCAACTAAGCGCCATTACGCCACTGCTGGCACTTTTGGGATTACTACTCGGGCTTTTTGCGGTGTTAGTCACGCCCAAAGAGGAAGAGCCACAAATCGATGTTACCTTTGCCGATGTCTTTATCCCCTTTCCTGGTGCGACTCCTAGCGAAGTAGAGCAGATAGTCACTTTACCGATGGAACAAGTACTGTCGCAGATAAAAGGTATTGATACCCTCTACTCATTTTCTCAACCCGATGGTGCACTACTCATTGCTATCTTTGAGGTGGGAATTCCTCGAAATGAAGCGATCGTCAAACTTTACAATCAAGTGTATTCCAACATGGATAAAGTGGCGACCGCTGCTGGCGTCGGCGAACCACAAATTAAGCCTCGAGGCATCGACGATGTCCCGATCATGAGTCTCACGCTATGGTCAAAGTCCCAAACACAATCAGCAGAGCAGTTAACCCATGTCGCCAAAGGCTTAGAAACTGAACTTAAACGGATCCCAGGTACCCGTGAGATCACCAGTATTGGCACTCATGACGTCAGCCTTAATGTCCGTATTGATCCCGCAAAAATGAGCTTCTATGGCATCACGTATGATGCCATAATTTCAAACCTATCCAGTAATAATCATGTTTCGATGCCAGTCTCTTTGACCCAAGATAACCAAGAGATAAAGGTACAAACCGGACAGTTCTTAAAAACCCAACAGGAAGTTGAGCAGCTCGTGGTAGGCCTCTACCAAGATGCCTATGGCCAGAGCGCGCCTGTGTACCTGGCAGATATTGCCAATATCAGCCTCAATACCGATATCCCAAACCAAAGCGCTTGGCACAGCGATAAGCAAGCGAGCTATCCTGCTGTGACCATCGCAATAGGTAAACAACCGGGTGAGAATGCCGTCGATGTTGCCAACAATATTTTACAACGACTCGATAGCGTCGATAACGTGTTGCTGCCCCATGATGTTGAGGTCACGGTTTCTCGCAACTACGGCAAAACGGCTGGTGACAAAGCTAACACCCTCATTTTGAAGTTAGTTTTTGCTACCACAGCGGTAGTGGTACTCGTATTTTTAGCGATGGGACTGCGAGAAGCGATCGTTGTCGGTATCGCCATTATTATTACCTTAGCGATCACCCTTTTTGCCTCATGGGCTTGGGGCTTTACCCTAAATCGCATCTCCCTATTTGCGCTAATTTTCTCCATTGGTATCTTAGTCGATGATGCCATTGTGGTGGTCGAAAATATTCATCGGCATATGGCCTTAGGTAAACATAGCTTTACTGAACTCATACCCATTGCGGTGGATGAGGTCGGCGGCCCCACCATCTTAGCTACATTTACCGTTATTGCCGCACTCATGCCAATGGCATTTGTTTCAGGACTTATGGGACCTTATATGAGCCCCATTCCAATTAATGCCAGCATGGGGATGCTGATCTCATTGGCTATCGCCTTTGTTGTCACCCCATGGCTTGCCACCAAGCTGCTGAAAAACCATCAAGGCGCAAATACAGAACATAAGCCTCACGGTGGAAATGAGCGCATGATGCAGCTATTTACTAAGCTAATAACGCCTTTTGTCAGTGGTAAAAGCGCCGGGCGAGCACGCCTTGGTTTAGCGGCTGCGGTAGCACTACTCATTGCTATTGCCATCTCATTACCCATCACACAATTGGTGGTATTAAAGATGCTGCCGTTTGACAACAAATCTGAATTTCAGATCATGGTCGATATGCCTGAAGGCACTCCCGTAGAGCAGACGCAGCGTGTACTCATGGCGTTGGGGACCGAACTCAATAGTGTGCCGGAGGTGGATAACTACCAACTGTATGCAGGCACAAATGCGCCAATGAACTTTAATGGGTTGGTGAGGCATTACTTTTTAAGGCAGACTCAGGAGCTTGGTGATATTCAAGTAAATCTGGTAGACAAGTCCGATCGCAGCCGAGATAGTCACTCAATTGCGCTTGCAGTAAGAGAGTCACTAAAACCTATCGCGCTGGAGTATGGCGCAAACGTAAAAGTGGTTGAAGTGCCACCTGGACCACCAGTATGGTCACCTATTTTAGCTGAAGTTTACGCCCCCAATGAAGCATTGCGTGAGCAAGCAGCGCGAGATCTGCAGGCGCTATTCCATCAAACTCAAGATGTGGTCGACATCGATATCTACCTGCCTGCAGAGCAGCAGAAATGGCAGGTAAATATCGACCGTTCAAAAGCCAGTTTGCTCGGTGTCCCCTATGCGAACATAGTCGATTTAGTCGCCACTTCGATTGGCGGCAAAGATGTCAGTTACCTGCACAAACCCAACCAAAAACGCCCAGTTCCAATCCGTATACAGCTAGAAGAAGGCGCAAAAGTTGACCTAGAGCAGGTACTCAATCTGAAATTGACCACCGCAACGGGGCAATCTGTGCCCGTTTCGGAGCTAGTGACCATAGTTCACAGCCAAATTGACTCACCCATCATACATAAAAATATGATCCCGATGATCATGGTGGTCGCCGACATGGCAGGCCCACTTGATAGTCCGCTGTATGGAATGTTTGATATGGCTGGTGCGATCAACGATGAGAACGGACTCGGATTTGATCAGCACTTTGTCTCTCAACCTTCTGGGCTCGACACGATTGCGGTACTTTGGGATGGTGAGTGGAAAATCACCTATGAAACCTTTAGAGATATGGGAATAGCCTATGCCGTTGGCATGATTGCCATCTACCTCTTGGTGGTTGGTCAATTCCGCTCTTATGTGGTGCCACTTATTATCATGGCCCCGATTCCGCTCACCATTATTGGCGTCATGCCAGGACATGCTTTGCTGGGCGCACAGTTCACTGCAACGTCTATGATAGGCATGATAGCGTTGGCAGGGATTATCGTTCGAAACTCTATCTTGTTAGTGGACTTTATCAATCAGGAAACCGCGGCTGGCGTGCCGTTTGAGCAAGCCGTTATTCATTCTGGTGCCGTGCGAGCGAAACCCATTATGCTGACAGGCTTAGCGGCGATGATTGGCGCCCTATTTATCTTAGACGATCCCATCTTTAACGGTTTAGCCATTAGCCTTATCTTTGGCATCTTAGTTTCCACCCTACTTACTTTGGTCGTTATCCCCGTGCTGTACTATGCGGTGATGCGCGACAAACACCAACAAGTTGCGGCATCTACCGCATTATAAGGAGTCATTATGTCCGTTGAACGTAGTATTTTCGCTTTTGCTGGATTCATGGTTTTGCTTTCTTTAGCGCTTACCAACTGGGTTCACCCAAATTTTATCTGGCTAACCGTCTTCGTAGGCGCTAATCTATTTCAAAGCGCCTTTACTGGCTTCTGCCCTGCTGCGATGATAATGAAAAAGCTCGGCATTAAAAGTGAAGCTGAGATAGCTCGCGCTAAACCATAATCTAAGGAGACATTGTGCGACACCAGACTCAATTAATCGTTAATCGAATAGCATCGGTATGGAGCCTATTGCTCATCGCCTTAATGGCTTTCACTCTCTCGGCACAAGCAGCAGAAAAAGATGCTCACACTGCTTGGGAGATGATTAACAATGGTGCACTTGTTGTCGATGTCAGGACCGCGGAAGAGTTTGCGCAGGGCCACCTAGATAATGCGATAAATATCCCATTTGAAAACATCAGCAATGAGTTCAAACAACGTGGTATTGCAAAAGATCAAGCTGTTGTCGTCTATTGTCGCAGCGGTCGCCGCAGTGGTATTGCGCAGCAAAGTCTTATCGAACAAGGCTATGGCCGTACCTATAATGGTGGCGGCTTGGAATCATTGGCGGCGCATAATAAGCAATAAAGTCATACAAATACATTATCCATACCAAATGGCATCGTTGACGATGCCATTTTTTTTGCCCAATACTGATGGTAAGTGAGCCATCGTCGACTGTTACAACTAAATGTAACAACCGGCCCCTTATCACCTTTGGGAATAACTTATTACAAATAGAAGGGAAATAAATAAATAAAAAACAACAACTTACAACAAGCCGATGAAAACACTAAAAATCACCATCTTATCAGACACATTCACTGCACGAGTCCAACTTAGAATAGAAATTCACGCAAAACACCAAATTTAGACTTTTTAGTCACAATTGCAGCTTACCTACCCACTCAGCTTGCCCTCCTCCACTAACCACCACAAACAACTCGATAATTAACAAACAATTTACAAATGTTTCACCAACAGATAGATTCACTATCGAGTGACAAGTTTTATAGCAGTAATGCTGTAAAGCACTCTAATAATAACTAATAATACTAACCTTAAATGGAAGACAATCATGACAGTTAGAAAAACAACTGCGGTCGCTTTGTCGTTATCAGCACTAGCTTTAGCTATTTCTGCTAACGTTAACGCAGCACCTTCAAAAGGACTTCAACTTAAAGCGGACAATGCGCGTCTTACGCACGTATCACCGCTACCTAAACGTTACATCGTTAAATTCAAAAATCCACAGAGTGCTGCAGCGCTTGCCTCTGTTGAATTAAGTGATGCTAATTATGAACCTCGCGTAAATGAACTGTTTTCGCATCATCGTGCGCTAAACAGCGTTAAAGCTAAGCAGATGAAGCGTATCGGTCGTTCAAACGCTTACACAGCTCAGCTTGATACCAAAGCGATTAAGGCATTAAAACTGCGCAGTGACGTCGACTTTGTCGAAGAAGATGCACCGCGCCGCCTTTTAAGCGAAACCACGCCTTGGGGCCAGACTTATGTTGGTGCGACCACCCTCAGTGACAGCCTCGCGGGCAATCGTACTATCTGTATCATTGACTCGGGATATGATCGTAGTCACAGCGACTTGAGCGGCAACAATGTTACTGGTACCAATAATTCAGGTACCGCTAATTGGTTTGATCCAGGTGCCGGCAACGCTCACGGTACCCACGTAGCGGGTACCATCGCCGCCATCGCCAACAATGATGGTGTTGTTGGTGTCATGCCAAATCAAAATGCCAACATCCATGTCATTAAAGTGTTTAATGCTGATGGTTGGGGTTATTCATCGTCGCTGGTTTCAGCAGTTGATACCTGTGTCAGCAATGGAGCTAACGTTGTAACCATGAGTTTAGGTGGGGCAAGTTCAAGCACAACCGAACGCAATGCCTTAGCGACACATGCCAACAATGGTGTACTACTCATCGCAGCCGCTGGTAACGATGGCAATAGCACTCATAGCTATCCGGCCTCGTATGACTCTGTCATGTCAGTTGCTGCAGTCGACAACAACAAAGATCACGCTGCCTTTTCTCAGTATACCGATCAGGTGGAAATCTCGGGGCCAGGTGAAGCGATTCTATCTACCGTTACCCGTGGTGAAGGTCGCCTAGCAAACATTACCGCTGGTGCCCAATCTTACTTTAACAATGGCGTAGTACCACATAATCGCTATGTTAAATCAGGCACTAGCCATGTTGGCGCTCCTATCTTGGGATCCGTCACTGCAGAATTAGCTGAATGTTCGGTTTCAGGTAGCACATTTAACTGTGGCAACATGACAGGTAAAGTTTGTCTTGTTGAGCGTGTGGGCAACCAAGGCGCAAGTTATCCTGAGATTGATGCCGTTAAAGCCTGTGACAATGCGGGCGCTGAAGCTGCCATTGTATTCAGTAACACCACGTTACCGGGTCTACAAAATCCATTCCTAGTCGATACCAATAATGAAGCACCTATTGTATCGGTATCTGTTGACCGTACAACGGGTCAAGCATTACGTGCTCATATCGGCACTAATGTGACTGTTGCCAATACCAACAACGAAGACTATGAATACTACAACGGTACATCAATGGCCACGCCACATGTTTCTGGCGTAGCTACATTGGTATGGAGTTACCACACAGAATGTAGCGCAGCACAAGTGCGTGCAGCGTTAACGGCAACAGCCGAAGACTTAGATGCAGCAGGTCGCGATAACAAAACAGGTTACGGCCTTGTTGATGCAGTTGCTGCAAAAGAGTATTTAGATGCTTCATGTGACGGCCCTACCGATCCAGGTAATGGTGGCGGTACTGGTGACAACGTATTAGCAAACGGTGTAGCTAAAACTGACCTAGCGGGTGCTAAGAGTGATGAGTTACATTTCAGCTTTGAAGTACCAGCAGGTGCTAAAGATCTGAGCTTCGTCATGAATGGTGGCTCGGGTGATGCGGACCTTTATGTACAGTACGGCGCTGCGCCGACACTTAACAGCTACGACTGTCGTCCATGGAAAGGTGGTAATAGTGAGTCTTGCCCTGTGACTGATGCACAAGCAGGTACTTACTATGTGATGCTTCAAGGTTACAGTGCATTTAGCGGTGTCAGCCTCACAGCAAGCTTCACAGAGCCTAGCACAGGTGGTGACACAGGCGGTGCAGCAACCTATACCAACAGCACTGGTTATGCTATCCCAGATAACAACTCAACGGGTATTACCAGCCCAATCACAGCAACACGCACAGGCGACTCTGGAGTGGTCAGCGTGACGGTGAATATCACTCACACTTACATTGGCGATCTTCAAGTTGAGCTACACAGCCCGACGGGTCAAATTGCCGTGTTACATGACAACAGTGGCGGTAGCGCTAACGATATCGTTAAGAGCTACACTGTTGATATGTCAGGTGTAGAATCATCAGGCACATGGAAACTGAAAGCAGTAGACAGTGCACGTCGTGATACTGGTACTATTGATGCTTGGCAGCTAAGCTTCCAATAATCAAGCGACCATGAAAAAGAGAGCCTATATGGCTCTCTTTTTTTATCTGCCACCGACTCATAAAATACTGTTATAATTGCCTCACTTATCTGGTGGCAAAATACGTACAATGACCCAAGCGAATAACCCTTTACACGGTATAAAACTCGAAACACTCCTCAATGATCTCGTCGACCACTATGGTTGGGAAGAGCTAGGCCAGCGTATTGATATTCGCTGCTTCAATCACGATCCCAGCATTAAATCTAGCCTCAAGTTTTTACGTAAAACGCCATGGGCAAGAGAAAAAGTTGAGTATCTGTATTTGAAGATGAATAAGTTGCCGCTGCCAAAACTTAAGCCGCAATCGGAACGTCCAGCAGCCTCTGCAGTAAACAGCGGTGACAAGGATGCCAGTTCAGTCAATGCCAATATTTGGGGTAAGAGCGAGTAGTTGGCGCTACTAATAAAGCGATCTAGGGCGGCGACGTTCGCCCCTTAAACTTTTAAGGCTATATTGGGAATTCAAATATCAATCGCCATGCCTGAACCCCATCACCTGCTCTATAGCTTAAGCCTATTCTATCTATTCCCATCCATTCCCATAAAATCGGCTTAGAAAAAGCCAACGTCGCGCCCACTTCTAAACTGTGTGACACCAAGACATCTTCTCCGAGCGGCATCACAAACCTGAGTTTATCAAAGTACCAATACCCTGCGGCAAACAAACGTGGCTCCACTTCAACACCAAGCCAATCCCAACGCCAATAGACATTGGTGCCGATATCGATGCCAGATTGAATCGCAGAATAGGTCTCACTTACCCCACCGTCAAAGCTACTGTAACCGGCAAAAAACAAACGATTGACCCAAACGGGTCGCGCCTGCTTATAGTCCACATCTAATAGACTTGAAACACCGGCAGACATAATTGCAACATCGGTACCCGATGAAAAATTATTGCCATAACCTAAGTCGACATAGCTCTGAAGCTCATGATTGGCTGCGGTTCGAGTACGATACTCAATACCGGGAGTAAAGGTTGCGGTACCGACACTCGACGGAAAATCACCTTCAGGGAGATCGCGCCATTTAAAGTTAAAGAAGCCCAGTGATATCGGTGTGCGTAGACTCAAGCTAGAGTGTTCATCTTCAGACAAGGTAAAGCTTATCGGCACATTTATGACGGTAGTATTTTGATTTGCGGTGCGGTACAAGCCACTACCTAGGTAGTTGGCAAATGCGTAATGGGTAAAGTCTTCGCGTTCATCAGCTTGAGAAAGAGAGGCTAAACTCCCGCAACAACAAAAGAGCAATAATGAACGAAAAGATCTTGAAGGACTCATCAAGCAATATGCCTAACTATAAGAAATTAGACAAAAATATAGCGGCTATCTTAATTAAAAGCTAGCCGCCATAACAGAATAATTAACAGCTAAGACACCAGGCCTACAGCGCCAAGTTTATTTGCTGGTGTCTTCATCAACAAAGTGATGCTCAGACATCATATGCCCAAGTTCAGTCGACTTGGTTTTCAAGTAACCTTCGTTATAACGATTTTTACCCACTTGCAACGGCACACGCTCTATCACTTGGATACCGAGATCTTGCATCGCTTTTACTTTTCGCGGATTGTTAGTCATCAATTTGACCTGATGCACACCTATCATCTCCATCATAGGTTTGATCATGTCATATTTACGCATATCGGCAGCAAAACCTAAACGCTCATTGGCTTCAACTGTGTTAGCGCCTTGATCCTGCAGCTCATACGCTCTGATCTTATTGAGCAAACCTATGCCGCGACCTTCTTGGCGTAGATACAAGATAAAGCCCTGACCTGCTTCTGCTATATTTTGCATCGCCGTCTGCAACTGAAAGCCACAATCGCAACGCAAGCTAAACAGTGCATCGCCGGTTAGACATTCAGAATGAATACGCCCAAGCATTGGGGCGTTGGCATCAAGTTCACCGAATGTCAGTGCGACATGTTCCTTACCTGTTTCGGTATCTTCAAAACCATGCATAGCAAATACACCCCAAGGGGTCGGTAGTTTTGAAGTGGCGACATACTTAATCGACATGAAATAACCTTTACAACTCGCTCGTTCCGATACGTCTTGAGCAACTAACCCATAAGCAACTGACGTTACTCAAATTCAGACCGAGCATTCTAAGTGTTTTTACCTATCAGTGAAATAGCCGAGTCGTTTAATCGGCTATTGCTTCACCTTTAAGGTGTGTGGTGGCCTGTCAGGATACGCCTTGCTGCATCAAAGGGATATGACACCGCTCACGCCATCTCAATCGCAGAATAAAAAACAGCCGACTAAAACTCTTTAGGTGCAAAACCGGTCACTTTAGTCAGTCCCATCTCACGACCCAACGCTGTCATAGGATGAACCACAACTAAACCTTTTACCGACTTTTTCAATTTCCCCATATCAGCCTGCTCAGCTTTAGTGAGCACACGACTAAACGGCAGTGCTTTTACATCGCCGCCTTGCTTATTCAATTGGCGTGTATGCTGACCTTTTACATGGGCAATTTGCTTAGTTACCGCATTGATCTCTTGTTTAAACTGTAAAATAACCGCCTGATCACCACGCTTTTCGGCTGCGGCCAATTTACGACGACACTTGTCTAAACGATCATTAAGTTGCTGTAACTCTTGCTTTAAATTCATTAACTTGCCTTAAAATATAGCTATAATGTAAACACGATCAGAACCCGTTTCTGGTGGTGTTTAACGCTCCGGAGCACATTATACACTATTGCTTGAGATGGTGGATAACCTGATTACTACTACCACGAAATTGCAGACTAGGGTCGGCAAGCTGCTGCTCAAATTTGCCGTCGACTAACACGTCGATATAGTCGAGTACTTGGCTCTGCTCGGCGCTGAGTTCCTCAAGCAGATAACCGCTCCACAGCCAAATATCTTTGTCGGGACATTCACGTTTGACCAGCTGAACCAGCGCCAATATAGCTGGTACATTAGCGGGAAACAGTGGATCGCCACCAGACAGCGATAATCCTCTGCGCTTAACACGAGTATCTTTTAGATCGCTAATGATTTGCGCAACCATATCACGGTCAAACTCATGGCCTGAACAGGGGTTCCAGGTACTCTGGTTATAGCAGCCACGGCATTGATGCTCACAGCCTGACACAAACAAAGTACAGCGAGTGCCTGGGCCATTGACCACATCAAGTGGAAAATATTGCTGGTAATTCATCTAAATTATGCCACCTAATCAGATTCGCTAAACGGCATCAATAACGTACGTTTAGCAGAGCCAAAAAGACGCCTCTGTGGCGTCTTTTTATCAGAGTTGTCACATAACAAGCTTAAAGGTGCTTCACTCGTCTCTTAACTTCTTCCTGCTTACCGAAATTAAACGGTCTTGCATCTGGACTGCCTAAGTAACCGCACACTCGTCGAGTGACTGATACACGGCTTGGCTCATGGTTACCACACTTAGGGCAGGTAAACCCTTTACTGGTGCAGCTAAACTCACCAGTAAAACCACAGTCATAGCACTCATCAATCGGCGTGTTAGTACCGTAATAAGGCACTCGGCTATAACTATAATCCCATACATCCTCAAGCGCTTCGATGTTGTGTTGCATATTAGGGTATTCGCCGTAGCAGATAAACCCACCATTGGTGAGTGCCGGGTATGGCTGCTCAAAATCCAACTTATCGTAAGGGTTAACCTTTTTCTCAACATCGAGATGGAAACTGTTAGTGTAATAGCCTCTATCCGTTACCCCGTTAACCACCCCAAACACTTTAGTATCGAGTTTACAGAATCGACTACAGAGGTTTTCACTTGGCGTACTGTAGAGGCTAAATGCATAGCCAGACTCTTCGCGCCAGCGAATAGTTGCAGCTTTCATGCGTTCAATAATCGCAATCGCTTTACTGCGAAGTTGTTCGCTATCAAATAGGTGGGTATCGCTACCATAGAGTGCATTGACCGTTTCATGCAAGCCGATATAGCCCAACGAGATAGATGCTCTGCCGTTTTTAAAGATGGAGGAGATCTCATCATCGGCACGCAAACGTACGCCACAAGCACCTTCCATATAAAGGATTGGCGCTACGCGAGCTTTCACCCCTTCTAAGCGTTCGATACGGGTATCGAGTGCACGTCTAGCAATGGCTAAACGCTCATCGAGAATATCGAAGAAACGCAGCTCATCACCTGCCGCTTCTAATGCTACTCGCGGCAAGTTAATGCTCACGACACCTAAGTTATTGCGCCCCTCGTGGACAAGCTCGCCCTCTTCCTCATAAGTGCCTAAAAAACTGCGACAACCCATTGGGGTCTTAAATGAACCTGTTACCTTTTCTACCTGTTCGTAGTTAAGGATGTCGGGATACATGCGCATCGTGGCACACTTCAGCGCAAGCTGTTTGATATCGTAGTTACAATCACCCGTTTTATGGTTAATGCCATCTCGAATCGCAAAGACCAACTTAGGGAAAACCGCAGTCTTACGGTTTTTACCTAAACCTGTCATGCGTACTTTCATCATAGACGCTTGAATTAGGCGCGACTCCCATGAAGTACCAAGACCAAAGCCAAAGGTCACAAAGGGAGTTTGACCATTGGCGGTATGCAGTGTATTGACCTCATACTCTAGCGATTGAAACGCATCATGGCACTCTTTTTCAGTCTGGGCTGTTGCAAAGGCTTTTGCATCGGTGATCCCCCATTTGAGGGCGACTTCATAATGCTTGTCATAGCTTTTTGCGACAAACGGTGCCAGCACCTCATCGATACGATTGATAGTCGTACCGCCATAAATATGGCTCGCAACTTGGGCAATAATCTGCGCCGTCACTGCTGTCGCGGTTGAGATTGACTTAGGCGTTTCAATTTCTGCATTCCCCATCTTAAAGCCATGGGTCAACATACCGGCTAAATCGATAAGCATGCAGTTAAACATTGGGAAAAATGGCGCATAATCGAGATCGTGATAGTGGATCTCACCGGCTTCATGGGCCGACACAATATCTTTAGGCAAAATATGACGTGTAGCATAGTGTTTGGCCACAATGCCTGCCAACAGATCTCGTTGGGTCGGGATCACTTTTGCATCTTTGTTGGCATTTTCATTGAGCAGCGCCGCATTGCTCTGTTCCACAAGACCACGGATCTCGCGATTAAGACGGCTGCTCACTTCACGGTGAACATCACGATCGTGGCGGTATTCAATATAAACACGGGCCAAAGATTTATACGGCCCTTCCATCAAATGATTTTCGACCACATCTTGCAGATCATGGATATCGACTTCCTCGACATCAGCCATGGCGCTGGCAACTTGAGTCGCGACTTGCGTCGCATAAATAACATCATCAATACCTGCCGAGTTTGCCGCTGCAATCACAGCATCTCTAATCCTTGTTTCGTCAAAAGGCGTGCGGTAACCATCCCGCTTAATAACTACTGGCATTGTTTAATATCTCCTCAAGTAATGGCCAAAATAACACCATATATAGTGCCAACCAACCATTACGGCACAAGATGTAGCGTATTAAGCTACAAAGCGGCCTAGAGTACCTTGATCCAGATCATGATTTTACCGATGGAATTTCGCGACAAAAGATTACTGCCAACTAGGCCACTTATCTATCAAAGTGACCTTGACCGAAGGAGAAAAGAGAGCTAGATAATGTAAAAAATCGGGACAAGCTGTGGATAAATTACGTAATTCGTTTAGATAAGGCTAGATAGCTGCTTAATTGGCCACTAGATTGTTGTGAATTTCCCATTGAAGCAGCCAATTGCATGGTCGATTTCAATCCTTGCCACTGCTGTTTGTCAGCCTCGCTCATCGCCACATCGCCATTAACAAACACCGACAATTGCGCCGAAACTCTCGCAGCTAATTGGCAAGTTTCTTTGCCATCAGCGGTGTCCATCTGCTCAAGCACATGCTTGGCATCGTCAAGCACCTTAAGTAACACATTATCAGGTTCAGCTTTGCTCAATTGCTCTTTCTGTCTATCAATAAATTGCATCAAGCTTTCAGGCGTTTGGTTACCTTGAGGGATCTCAAAACCGGCTGCACTTAACCGATTTAACTGCCCATCAGATAAAATGCCATCTTGATGTAAGCGTTGGATCAATTTTGGGATATCGGCAGTACTGAACTGGCCATCAGCAAAAAAGTCTTTCGCCATCGCCTCAATCTTTTGCGCCCTAACCGCCCGAGGTGAAAATGACACTTCTTCCTGTTTTATCGACGCACCTTCAGGTTTCGCCTTAGCCGCTTGACCAGACAAGCTCACTTTATCAGCGCTCTGGCTGGTTTGCGTTTTCGACTCTGCCGGCACTGACGCGCCATAAGCCTCTGTCAACAAAACATTACTACTTGGTGGTGTTGCTACCTGACTAATTGGATTCATTGTCAAAAATTCGACGACTGCTGATGAATGAAAGCATTAAAGCAAAAAGTGCGCCGTTTTCATCGCCAAAAGTAATTAACCCCAATAATGAAGCCTAAAAAGTAAGATCTTCTTAAGCTTTGAGTAGGCAAAGGAGTAAATGAATCATACCTCCACTCCTCATCAATACCTTGCCCAGATACCCATCAATATAAACATTTGATCTACTCAGTGAGTTTTTGTGCACCCGATGCCTTATTAATGGGCTTAAACCTAAGTAGACGATGTGCCTCACTCGTAGCCATTAAGATGGTCTTGACGCTCCCCCTCATACTTAACGCATCTCTTCATCTGTGCAGATCCGGTGTTATCAATGGCCTCAATGCACAACGAAATGGATATAAAAGTTCAAGCTAAGCAGAATGCTCGCGCCGATGAGTTATTAAGGGCCTCGCCTCGCTACAATCTTGCTTAGCACTGAATCTTTATCCTGATTGGTATTAGTCTTGCGCCAGTGCCGCCTCAATAATGTGCGCAACCTGTCTCACTGCTTGTGCACCAGCCTCTATCGCTTCATCCGCGCGATGAAACTCCATGGTACCAATCTCAACCACATTCGGCGTGATAAGAATATCTGGCGGATCTCCCATTAACCGCACCCGTTTATGGCGCTGCTCTAAAATATCCATAGATTGCGACATCACCGCGAGCATTCCCGGTTCACTGCGATTACCTAACGAGAACTTATCGGTCAAACCAGAAACATAATCGCGCCCTCTGGCCAGCAGATCCATAAAGCCAACCTCTTGCCCTTGATGCTCAGATGCCGTGTCAGTTTGCGCATCAATCGTGGAGGAGATAGACACAGGTAACTCTTTCAAGCGAGCTTTTCGATGACCATGAAGATCTACGGCTATCACAAAATCAACGCCCATGGCTCGGCTCACCGACACAGGTACAGGGTTGACCACCGCGCCGTCGATTAACCAACGGTCACCCATTTTTGCTGGCGATAAAATTCCCGGCATTGAACAGGAGGCACGTACCGCATGACGAAGGTTTCCTCGTTGAAACCATACCTCTTGGCCACTATAAAGGTCAGTGGCAACCGCCGCATAAGGCAAGTTCATCTGCTCAATATCGATTTCACCAATGTGTTGCTGCATGACATCAAAGACGCGCTCGCCACCGATTAACCCGCCTTTACGCCAGCTTAAATCCATCAGCCCCAGCACATCCCAACTTGAGAAGCTGCGCACCCAATGCTCAAGTTCGGGCAGCGCGTTTTGCGCATAGGCCGCGCCGACTACCGCTCCAATAGAGCAACCTGCCACCTTATCCGGTTTAATCCCTAACTTAGCAAGCTCATTCAGCACACCTATGTGCGCCCACCCTTTTGCAGCGCCACTACCGAGCGCAATACCAATTTTTGCCATGATTACTCCAAAGAAGGCTAAAACACCCAGTGCCTGACGCTAGCATAACACTAACCTTGAGCCCCTTTTAACACCATTGTGTGGGGCAGACTAAATAAATGCCGACTCAATCTGACAGTCAGATCACAGACTAAATTCTTTGCGCCCCCTTAAGCTAATGGCTCAAACCGATAACTCAATGTATAATGCGCGCTTACTGTTATTTTGGAGCACACCTTTGCAATTTTCAGATTTTTCACTCGATAAACGCCTACTAACAAGCCTTGAACATATGGGCATCGAAAAGCCGACCGAGATCCAAGTGCAATCGATACCTGTAGGCCTATCGGGAAGAGATCTAATGGCGTCGTCAAAAACAGGCTCAGGGAAAACCTTAGCCTTCTTGCTACCAGCCATGCAAAGAGTTATCTCAAAGAAGGCCTTGAGTAAACGCGACCCGCGCGTGTTGATTTTGCTGCCGACACGAGAGTTAGCCACTCAAGTCTATAGTCAGCTGCGTCTACTTGTCGCAAACACCCAATATAAAGCGATGAAGATCCTCGGCGGGGAAAACTTCAATGATCAAGCCAAAGGTTTGGCGCGCGATCCACACTTTGTGGTCGCCACCCCTGGTCGTTTAGCCGATCACCTCAAACAAAACCATTTGCATCTCAATGGTCTAGAGCTATTGATTCTAGACGAAGCAGACAGAATGCTTGACCTTGGTTTTGCCGATCAACTGCGTGCCATCAACAAAGCGGCGGACCATAAGCGCCGCCAAACGTTGATGTTCTCTGCCACTTTAGATCATGGTGACATTAACGAAATTGCTGGTGAGCTACTAAAAGAACCTGAACATGTCTCTATTGGTGCATCCCATGTGGAAAACCAAGATATCAGCCAAAAAATCTATCTATGTGATCACTTAGATCATAAAGAACAGCTACTGATTGCACTGCTCAAGCAAGATCAACAAAAACAGGTGATCATCTTCACCGCAACCCGTGGCGACACAGATAGACTCGCAACCAAACTGGCTGAGCAAGGTTTTACCACCGCCTCACTCAGTGGCGAATTAAAACAAACGGCACGTAATCAGATCATGGATAAATTCAGCCGTGGTCAGCAACAGATATTAGTCACCACAGATGTGGCTTCACGCGGCCTTGATCTTCTTAATGTCTCCTTAGTGATCAACTTTGATATGCCAAAGTTTGCCGAAGAGTATATTCACCGTATCGGGCGTACTGGCCGCGCGGGTGCCAAAGGCGACGCGATATCCTTAGTGGGCCCCAAAGATTGGGACAACTTTAAGCAAGTGCAACTGTTCCTGCGCAAAAAGTTTGAGCTTAGCGAAGTCGAGGGACTAAAACCCAAATTCAGTGGCTTAAAAGAACAAGCTAAAAATAGTAAAACCGCAACTAAAAAAGTGGCCAAATCCAACGCTAAATCAAACAAGTCTAAACCTCAGGCCAAAGCGAAGGACAACCGCGACAAACGCTTTATTACTGGTATAGATGTTGGTGATGCGCCCATGTTACGCAAGCCTAAATCTAAACTACAAGACACTCCTGAAGAGTAAATATCGCCCTCGGAGCAGGTGGTTAATAGCCACCTGTTTGCATCATAGCCACTAGGTTGTCCCTATCCTTCCCTCGTCAATATCTTAAAAAATCATTTTCTCGCTGAACCTCAGTCGGCAACCACAGCCGTATTAGCGAATAATACCAGTAGAAGCATATCATCGACTCAGCCTGTTTTTTGACAATTAAATCAAGGCGAATGGATAACAGAAGACTTGCTCCATTGTGAGGCCAGCCAACGCAGGAGTAGGCAGCGGTATCCGATGCAGTGTTAACAAGCTTAAACCTAGAACAAGTATCTTCATCACTCATAGCAAACAACAAGGACGTTGTGAACGTCTTTAAAGCTGGAGCAATTAAAGACCTTGGTGCTGAAGCGCTTACCCTTCCCTGAGCGAACAGATCTTTATACTGACTGGTATAAAGGTTACAATAAGCGTCATTATGGTTTTTTTATTAGGTTTATCATGAGAGTTTGTGGCGTTGAGTTAAAAGGTGGCGAAGCCATCATCAGTTTATTAAGTTATGAAGGTGAAACCTTTAACGTGCCAGAATGCCGTTCTCGTTCATTAACGGTATCAAATTCGGCCGCGACCGAATCAATCAAAGAGTTTCACTTCGCCTTTTCTAAACTAATGGAAGACTACAAAGTCAACGAAGTGGTGATTATCGAGCGCGAACAAAAAGGTAAGCTAGCAGGTAGTGCCACCAGCTTTAAAATGGAAGCCGCCATCCAGCTTTGTGGATTACCTGTAGCGTTAATGTCACCCGTGACCATCAAAGAGCAGCTTAAGCGTAACCCACCTATGGTTGATTTTGATGGATTGGATCTTAAGCGCTTTCAAAAAGTGTCTTTCGAAGTAGCGTACGCTTACCACAATCAACGCATCTTCGCCAAAGAAGCCTAGCCCTCTGTCGATCCGGGCAAGACACTGCCCGGATCATCTCAATAATTATGACCACTCTAAACTACCTTCAGGGTTACAGCCCACAACTGCTCGCACAGATTGACACTCTTATTGCAGAAAACAGGCTGCGTGCGGCACTTGAAAAACGCTATCCACAGATCCACGATATACGCAGCGACAAAGCGCTGTACGACTACACCATCGCACTGAAAAATCGTTACTTAAAAAAATCTCAACCACTGAATAAAGTGCTCTATGACGACAAGATCACCTTGAAGAAGCAAGCGTTGGGGCTACACAGTTATATTGCTAAAAACCATGGTGGCAAGACCAAATCAAAAAATGAAATACGCATTTCGTCGAAGCTTAGGTATGTGCCAGAGCCGCTGTTAAGAATGGTGGTGGTACATGAACTCGCTCACCTAAAAGAGAAAGATCATAACAAAGCCTTTTATCAGCTCTGCTGCCATATGGAAGGTGATTATCACCAGTTAGAATTTGATCTTCGCTTATGGCTAACCATGTTGGAGCTTGAAGCTCAGGCATAAAAAATGCCACATAATGTGGCATTTACCAGGGCAAAATGGCCTCAGCTTTGACCCATGATCATCTGCCGAACTCTTACCAACTGTTCAAACTCATTCATCTGCTTTTTAGATAACTTGCTCGCCATAGGAATATTGGCTTTCATCGGGTCCACAGGGCGACCATTGACATGAAACTCATAATGCAGATGTGGGCCTGTGATACGGCCGGTATTGCCTGACAATGCGATAACTTGACCACGAGAAACACGCTGTCCCTTATGCACGAGTGCTTTTGACAGATGCAAATAACGAGTGCGGTACTTATTGCCGTGTTCAATCACCACATATTTGCCCGCAAAACGATGGTCGGTCACCAAAGAGACAATCCCATCCCCTGGCGCGACAATTTTCGTCCCAATAGGGGTGGCAAAGTCAGTGCCGTTATGGGGCGCTGTGCGGCCTGTCACAGGATGATGGCGATGGGGATTGTAGCGCGAACTAATGCGATAATTCTTTTGTAGGGGAATACGCTGAAACGCTCTGGCTAAGCTACGTCCCTGTGCATCATAGAAGTTACCATCACTGTTTTGGTAGGCATCAATGCTACTGCGCCCACGCTGAATATGTATCCCTAAGATGTCACTGTTCCCCGTGGCTTCGCCATCAATGAACTGCTCACTCATCAACACTGAAAAAGCATCGCCAGCACGGAGATCGCGGGCAAAATTAAGCTTCTCTTTAAGCAACGACTCGATACGTTGGATCTCACCAGCATTTAACCCAATGCGCTGCGCCGAAAGATAGAAGGAACCTTGAATATCGCCGCTTAGCGCACGATTTTGCCAAATTCCATCGATATTAATCTCATCAACTTTAAAGCCACCCTCTTCGTAGCGGCTAAACACCACTTGCCGCGCGGCATTGAAGTACAACTCAAGCTTATCTAACTGACCGCTATCATCGAGCCAAAAACGGATGCTGTTACCTGGTAGTAGCGTGTCTAAGGCCAGTACATTTAAATCGGCCTCAAGCACTTTATACATGGTCTGCTGATCGACATTCGCTTCCATAAACAGGCCACTTAAGGTGTCACCTGAGACAATCGTCTTAACAAAATCGGGAGTACTTTCAACCAATGTGGCCTCATCTGGCTGGGCTATAGCCGCTACCAATGACTCAATATCTAACGCCACGGGAATACGTTGCGGTATGACTTGCTTTTGCGATGGCCAAAGCAGTGCGATACCGACGATTAAACTCGCCCCCATTAATATCTTTTTATGGGGGGATGGTAATGCCATTAAACGAGCTGGAGACAGTTTAAAAATAGAAAATTTACCTGCGCGCAACCTATGCCTCAACTTTCATTATTATGGTTATCATTTGCCCCTAAAAAGCCTATGGCCAGAGGGTTGAGCTCCATTTATATCAAAAATAATGCATTTTACAAACAGATCCAGCGCACATATTGTCAGTATAAAAATCTGCCTCAACTGAATCTCTCAACAAATGCTCGATAACACGGCATAAAAAACGTGCCATTACAGCACGTTTCACTTATCAGCTCTGGTCAATCGTCTGAAATAAGCTTTAAGGCAGAACCAGCTCAACCTCACTGCCTGTGGCCGATTTAACAATATCAATACGGCTGGCAATCTGCTCTTTCATCTCGGTCACATGGGAGATCACGCCAACCATACGTCCGGCAGATTGCAGATCCATTAAGGTACGAATGGCTAACTCCAGAGAATCTTGATCCAAACTGCCAAATCCCTCATCGATGAACAGGGTGTCGAGTTTAATGCCGCCAGCATAAGCCTGCACTACGTCAGATAACCCAAGAGCCATCGACAACGCAGCCATAAAGCTCTCACCACCACTGAGCGTCGCGACTGAGCGCACCTTGGCAGTGTATGCATCTTCCACCTCAAGCTCTAAACCAGACGCCTTATTGCCTTTCGCTCGGTCCTCTTTACGTAACAAGCGATAGCGCCCTTTGCTCATTAGTTGCAAGCGTTGACTCGCCTCAAGCAACACGTCATCTAACAGCACACTGAGGACAAATCGCTGTAAACTGATCTTATTGCCAGTATTACCATTGGCGACATCAGACAGTGTGCCGACAACGGCATACTGGGCTTCAAGCTTTTCAGATTGCCTATCTAAGCTCTTGAGCTGCTCCGCGGTTTGCGCGAGCTGACGCATACGCCCGCTCAATTGCTGCCACGCATCAAGGGCGCCTTGCTGCTGCGTCTCTCGTTGAGTCTTACACTCAGTGATGGCAGCGATATCGGGCAAGGTACAGTCGACGAGCTTAGCCGTTAACTGGGCAATATTGGCTTGATTGGTGATACATTGCTGCTCATATTGCTTAATCTGCTGCGCCAAGGTCGCCATCTCATCGTCAGTTACCAAGGCCAGTTGGAAAGCCGATAAAGAGTCAAACTTTGAGGTTTGCAACTGTCGTTCAAACTCACTGAGCGCGAGCTGAAATTGCTCATTGGCTCTGGCCAATGTTTCATTGGCCGATTGCAGCTGCGCCGCAGCGCTGGCAGATTGCTGCTCAACTTGTGTATGTTGTTCACGCAAAGATGAGATTTGTACCTTTAACTGCGTAGCTGTTTGCTCTAGCTTAGTGATCTCTTGCTCTAGCGCCGCTAAATTTACCAGCTCTGGCGGTATTGCCGCCTGCAACTGTTTAAGCTGGCCTGCGCTTTCATTAAACTGTTTTTCTCGTTGGCGAAAGTGTTCACGCTCTTGATCAAGCTGCTGATTAAGTTGCAACTCTTGCTGTTGCATGGCCGAAAGACTGTTTTCTATCTCCGCCAGTTGTTGCTGCGCTTTTGTCGCCTCCGCAAATTGTTGCTCAAGCTGGGCTAAGGCAGACTCTAAGCTAGCCTGTGTAAGCCTGTCGATACCGGGTAACTGCTCGCCTAACTCACTATTTCTTTGCTCGACTTCTTTAAGTTTCTCTTTTAACTGGCGATAATCGGATCGCGCATTGGTCAGCTCAGTCAATGCCCTCTGCTCATTGGCTTGCGCCGCTTCGCGCTCCTCATCGGTCGGTACCACCTGTTCACTTTGTGCCAACTGTGGGTGCTCAAGACTGCCGCAAACAGGACAAGCCTCTCCCTTTGATAACTGTGCGGCTAAGATAGCCGCTTGGCCCTGATGCCAGCGCAGCGTCAAGGTTTGGCTATAAATTTCGCATTGTTCATGGTGCGTATTTAATTGTGCGCCCCGCGCTTTTGCCGCTAGCAAGCGAGCATGAATTTGCTCAATCTCAGTGCGACCGCGTAACCACTGAGCATAAAGCTGAGCATGATGTTTGGTATCGCTTATCTGTTGTTGCAACACCAGTAACTGCTGACTATCGGCTTTTAGTTGTGGGACGCGCGCTTGAGCGGTGAGCTTGTCATCATTTAACTTTGCCAGTGTTGTTTTTGTCTGTTTTCCTTGCAGCTCGGCCTTAGCCATCTGTTGCTGACAATCACTCACATGGACGTTCAGTTGCTCAAGCTGTTGCAATTGTGGCAATAATGCTCGGCGCTGCTGGGCTGTGTTCAATATCTGTTGCTGCTGAGCTTCTAAATCAGGGAGCTTTGCTATGGCAGCTAAACTTTGATTCAGCGAGTCTTGGCTATGCTGTTGATGGCGTTGCAACTTTTGCTGCAGCTCAGAGGCCTGAGTTAACTCAAGTTTTCGCGACTCAACGGCTTGAAAAACAGGCTGCAGCAGTTTGGCATTACGCCCTGCGAGTAACTGCGCTTCTTGCTGATCGTTTTGTGTTTTTTGCTCATCGAGTTGCCGAGCCAATACATTAAGTTGCGCTAGCGAAGCAAACTCATCGCTTAATTGTTTTGCCTGCTCCAGCTGTTGATTCACCTGTTGAACTTGTTTATCTATCTCAGCCTTTTTCGCCACGGCACTGTCAAGCTCAGGTGCTAATGTCTCAAGCTCATTGGCCAACGCTTCATCACTTTCAAGTTCCGCCCCTTGTAGAACCCCATCGCGGCGGTTACGCATCGCCTCCACATCTTTTTTAATACCTAAGGCTTGCTGTTTCAATTTGTCTTCAATCTGACGGTAGATATGCGTTTGAAATAGCTGACTAAAAATCTTTTCTCGCGCTTTAGAATCCGCCATCAAGAGTTCACGAAACTTACCTTGCGGCAGAACCATTACCTGTCGAAACTGATCGACATCTAACCCCGTTAGCTGCTCTATTTGCGTAGTGGCTTCAGAGACTTTTGCCGCCACCAATAAATTTTCGCTGCCATCGGCCTCGATACAGGTTAATTGCGCTTCGGGTTTCTGTAAGGTGTAACCGTCTCCACTTTTTTTCGCTCGAGGCTGCTCGGGGACGCGACGGATATGATAGTGACGCTCACCCAATTGAAAGCTAAAGTTCACCTCAGTTAGCAGCTCATCGCTTGCCATATCACAGCGCATCTGCGCGCCTTCTCGCTCATCTCCTGTGGTTTTGCCATAGAGCGCAAAGCAGATGGCATCAAGAATAGTGGTTTTGCCTGCTCCGGTAGGGCCGTTAATCAAAAACAGAGGGTTTGTGCCCAGCGCTTTAAAGTCGATGACTTGCTTAGTGGAAAATGGCCCAAATGCCACCATGGTTAGGCTTAAGGGTCTCATTGGTTATCCTCCGACTTGTGCAGGGTGTCGAGAATATCAACCATCAACGCCTGTTGCTCATCCGTCATGGCATCACCGGCGACTTGGCTAAAAAAGTCACTGAACATCTCCAGCTCGCCCTTTTTAATATGGTCGGCACGTATCGCCAATTGTTCACTTTGAGCCATTAATCCGGTACGTTCCAGGTGCAACACATTGGGGTACACAGCGCGTAACTTGCCCATGGCATCTAGAATGGCGTTCTTATCAGACAGGCGTACCATCAAATAGTCTTCTCGCTGTGGGTCTTTGATGCCATCGGCTAATAGCTTAGATAACTCTCCCTCAATGATGCGCACATCACGCAGTGGCGTCAGCGGCAATAGCTCAATACTTGCCTTTCCCGCCGCATCGATGTCAACTAAGGTCACCGACTTGTTTTGGTGCTGTTCGCTAAAGGAGTACTTTAAGATAGAGCCTGAGTAGCGAATATGTTCAGCTCCCTTATATTGTGGTCCATGAAGATGCCCCAGCGCGGTATAGCTAAAGTCGTTGAACAAGCTTGGGGATATCTTATCGGCGCCGCCAATACTCAAAGGGCGCTCTGAGTCCGACTCGCTCCCACCATCAAGAAAGCAGTGACTTACCACCACTTTAGGTAACCCTTGACTGTCATCATGTGATACTTGGGCTAATAGAGTGGCCATCGCGGCTTCATGGCTAGCTGCATCACAATCAAAAACCGTTCGTACCGTCGCAGGCTCAGCATAAGGCAAGGGATAAAACAGCGCTTCACCACTGGGACTATTGATTTTAATCGGGCTGATCTTAGCCGTCAGCGGGCCTGTAATATGTAAACCACTCTCTTGCATCTGTCGCGACGCAAAGCCTAAACGTTCATGACCATCATGGTTACCTGCAATTAAAATAGTTTTGATGCCTAGCTCATTAACCACTTGATTGAGTATCTCATCGAGCAAGGCAACCGCGTTAGCTGGCGGAACAGAGCGGTCGTAGATATCGCCTGCCACCACTAACGCGTCCACTTCATGGGTCTTGGCTAAAGCGACAATTTGAGATAGCACATGACGCTGATCGTCAAGCAAACTTTGATTGTGTAGTTGACGACCGATATGCCAGTCCGAGGTATGGATAAATTTCATCAGTTCTCGTTTAAAAATGAGGAGGATACGAGCGTATCTAATGACAGTTATAGTAAGAAATGTCGCTTCAATAGGCAATGACGTTAAGCCGCTCAGTTAATGTTATTCACCGCCGTTGGCACATGGCGAGCTTTTAAGTGATAAGAAAACAGATCGCCAACAGGATAAAGCAACTTTTTGTTTGAGTTTGAGCACTCATGACTGACGACTAGTAAGAATGAGCGCGGGCTAATAACGCGCTACGCTAATCTCGATGTCAGCCAAATAATCGCTAGCTGAACGCCGCCAAAGTAATCAATTGCAACGGCAAAACATGATGTAGCCCAAATAGGGCAACGAAAAATCAGAAAACATGTGCGTTTGCAGCAAAATATTGTTACTACAGACAGCATTGATGGCAAATTTTAGTTTCAAGGTGTTGGGCGTAATGCAATTTTCAAAGTTTGGTGAGAAGTTTAATCGGTACTCTGGCATTACTCGTTTAATGGATGATCTCAATGATGGCCTACAAACGCCAGGGGCCATTATGCTGGGCGGCGGGAATCCCGCGGCCATCCCAGCCATGCAGGACTACTTTCACCAAGTTAGCGCAGAAATGTTGAAAAGTGGTGAGCTCATTGCCGCCTTGGGTAATTACGATGGCCCACAAGGTAAAGATGGCTTGTTAAAATCCTTAGCAGCTTTGCTACGCGATACCTACGGCTGGGAGATCACCGAGAAAAACATTAGCCTCACCAATGGCAGCCAAAGTGCGTTTTTCTACCTTTTTAATCTGCTGGCAGGCACCCAACCTGACGGAAGCCATAAGAAAATTCTGCTACCGTTAGCACCTGAATATATCGGTTACAGTGATGCAGGGCTCGATGATGATATTTTTGTCTCCTATCGCCCTGATATCGAGATGCTAGATAACCGCATGTTTAAGTACCATGTTGACTTTGACCAGCTAAATATCGATGAATCGATAGCGGCTATTTGTGTGTCACGCCCAACCAATCCCACTGGCAATGTACTGACCGACGATGAAATAGCTAAATTGGACAAATTAGCCCAAGAAAACGGTATTCCGCTCATCATCGACAACGCCTATGGCACACCATTTCCCAATATCATCTTTGAAGAGGTGACGCCTTCTTGGAACTCCAACACAGTATTGTGCATGAGTTTGTCAAAACTTGGCTTACCCGGCGTGCGCTGCGGCATCGTTATTGCCAATGAAACCATCACAACAGCACTGGCCAACTTAAATGCCATTGTCAGCCTCGCCCCTGGTGGCGTCGGCCCAGCAATTGCTAACCATATGATAGGCACAGGCGATTTATTACGCCTAAGCGAAACAGTCATCAAACCGTTTTATCAGCAAAAAGCGCAATTTGCAGTGTCATTATTACAGCAATCAATAACTGATAGCCGATTTAGGATCCATAAGCCTGAGGGCGCTATGTTTCTTTGGCTGTGGTTTGATCAACTGCCAATTAGCACCATGGCGCTTTACAGCAGGCTAAAGGCTCGGGGGGTACTTATTGTCCCTGGGGAATACTTCTTTTTTGGTCAAAAAGCCTCATGGCAACATGCACATCAATGCCTGCGAATGAACTATGTGCAAGATGAATCACAAATGCGTGACGGCATCGCCATTATTGCTGAAGAGATTATCAAGGCCTACGCAAACGGTTGATTGACCTGTCAGACAACAAGTTTTAAGCCTCGTTTGGGCAACTTCATTGGCCGAGACTGATATTTGGTATATTAAGAATAAAGAAGCGAGTTCACGGCCTCAAGTAGTAGGAAGTCCCCTAGTCGAAGAGGCAAAACGCATTGCGGCAATACGGCCTTGTTCTTGCTGCCAGCAGCCGATGACATTTATGGGCGTACATGGAAAAAAGCAGGGGCGACTGACAAGCTTTCATAGCCAGAGCACTTAGCAATCTAACGCCACTGTTTAAGCAGTAAGATAACAGGATTTTGAAATTTTAGATCGCTAGAAGTGAAACGCAGGAGGTGATTAAGCTTTTGAAAATATAGACTTACTTATTGGCTGTCGGTGCTAAGGGATAGCTATGGCTAGCCAAAAGTGTAAATTAAGCTCCCCGACCTAAACCAGCGTGAGCTCTCACGCCGCTATTTACTATATAAAGGTATCACTTCCTACAAACCCGGGCTTGTTCAACACTCGGAATAAGGACGCGGCTACGCGCGGCCTATCCTTATTTGTTATATTTTTTTTGTGCCGCTAGAAATTAATACCGCTATTAAAAGTGTTGGTATTGCTGCGAACATTAACGGCGCTACTGCAAAACTTAAAAATACCAAAAGATAAGTTAAGAATAAAACTATTGGCAGAGCAAAGTAAAATAAATTTTGTTTAGTAAATAATGTGAATACTTTGCGTACCACAAACATAATAATGAATGATAAAACTGCCGCAAATATGACGATTAATATGTTTGAGTAATACGAAACCACAAACTCATTGTATGGCCGAATAAATTCAGGAACTGGCATTGCAGCAACAACACCAATTAACCAAACAAATAGATAAGCAAAAGAACTGCCTAGCAGAAATGAAATAACATTTTTGTGCACTATAGTCATAATTGACTCCTATCCTTGTGAAAAATATAACGCCCTGCTAATAAGTGAACCATGTGCTGGCGGGCGATTTGCTCAGCAAATGGCATGACAGCCTTGGTGAATCTGGATTTAGCAGCTTGTTATAACTTGCAAAAGTCAAATGACTCCTTAGCTACGATTGACTCAATGTTTTTCTTGTGTTCATTATCATTTTTGACAAGTAACTCAACACCTTCCCTAGCTAAGTCCAACCGATCCTGCTTAAAAGCTTCCAAAATTAGTGTGTGTTTATTCATTTGAGATATTGAGTCACTGGCAAACGTCTGAACTGTATACTTAGCCCCGTCTTCGGCACCCACTTTATATCCAAAAAAGTATGAACCAAAAGAACATCCCAATGTTGCTAAAATAAATAAAGTTATGTGTAATTTCATAGTGAGTTATAACGCCCTGTTAACAGGCAAAAAATAGTTGGTTAAAATTAGTGACGAAGGAGCAAAACCAACTGTTTTTTGTCCTTGTTTAACAGCTTGTTGAACGAAGCCGCTGTGCGGCAGAAGAGATAACAAGCCTCTTTGCTCACTCATCCTAAATACTTTCTAGTAGCGACCAGCCTTGGTCGTAATCCTAGGAGTATTGTCATGAACACATCCGAACAACAACGCTTTGATTTTCTTTATGAACAACATCTTACCAACTTAACACTGCAAGGCAAGCGACCCGCTACTATCGATGCCTATAGCCGAGCAGTGCGGCGTATTGCTGCTTACTTTGACTGTTGCCCTGATAACCTGAGCACCGACGATTTGAAGCGCTAC
>NZ_MCBT01000008.1:0-89758 GCF_001735525.1 Shewanella colwelliana | reverse complement strand
GCTTGCCTTGCAGTGTTAAGTTGGTAAGATGTTGTTCATAAAGAGAATCAAAGCGTTGTTGTTCGGATGTGTTCATGACAATACTCCTAGGGTTACGACCAAGGCTGGTCGCTACTAGAAAGTATTTAGGATGAGTGAGCAAAGAGGCTTGTTATCTCTTCTGCCGCATAGCGGCTTCGTTCAACAAGTTGCTCAAGTTCGTTCGTAAACTCACTGGGACAATTAACAGTTGGCTTGGCGCTTCGCGCAAGTTTAGCCAACTATTTTTTGCCTCTTAATGAGGCTTTACCGTATATCATCTTGCCATGCTTTCCTTAATAATCATCACCTTAAGAACTTTGGTTCTAACCAATTTCTGTCCAAAAGCTTCTCGCAAGGTCAAATCGAAGAGGTAGAAAACTCGGTGTAGATGCGGCTGCGGACGTTGATGGCATGGCCGCTCTCTGCATCCATATCATCGCGGCATTTGTGAATCCATTCACGTCAGATGCCATCGTCGAGCCTCCACGGATGGATTCACGGCGTGTAGCAGCAGTATCTGCACATTCCTCGCCGGACAGGCGATTAGTTACAGTGAAGATACAAATTTCAAAAACACTCTACCAAAACAGCCAAATGTTAAACCACAAAAAATGCCAACACCTTCATTCGAAGGTCAGCTTATTTTTGTCCAAAAATGATTTAACTTTTGATTGTTAGATTGATACCCGAAAGGTTAAATCGGAGAGATAAAATAACCCTGTGTAGATGCGGCTGAGGGTATCGAAAACATGGATGTTTTCGTTAAGCGGTCAGGGATGACGTATAGCGTCCCGAAGCAGTATCTGCACATAAGCGAGCCGCAGGCTTTTAACTACAATGAAGATTCGACTTTAAACACAAATTCCAATTCCAATACAGCCAAATGTTACAAGCCAAAAATGCCAACACCTTCATTCGAAGGTCAGCTTATTTTTGGCCAAAAACGATTTAACTTTTAATTGCCAAGTGATACGAACAAGGCTAAATCGGAGAGATAAAATAACCCTGTGTAGATGCGGCTGAGGGTATCGAAAACATGGCCGAAAATGTTCCCGACATTTTACGGCATTCCCTACTTCCATGTAGGTCAGATGTTTTCGTTAAGCGGTCAGGGATGACGTATAGCGTCCCGAAGCAGTATCTGCACATGAAGGTCGTTCCGTCACATCCATGTGATCACGACATTCGTATATCCATATACATCACCGCTGCAGGCTTTTAACTACAATGAAGATTCGACTTTAAACACAAATCCCAATTCCAAAACAGCCAAATGTTAAACCACAAAAATGCCAACACCTTCATTAGAAGGCCTACCTAGTTGGAGGAAAAATAACTGAGTTAGTTAGGCTAACTTAGCCGTCAGTCATAACACGGTTGATTGCACTTCACCATCGATGAGCTTAGTGGTTAGCTTGTCGCCGGCGTTAACATCGGTAACCTTCTGAACGACTTTTCCATTGATGTCCAAGGTGATGCTATAACCGCGACTTAAGGTGGCGAGCGGGCTGACAGTGTCTAACTGATGGGCTGTGTGGCGCAGCGAATTGTCCGCGTGACTTAATTGGCGATTAATTGCCCCTTGCAGTCTTTGGTTGAGGTGATCGAGACGATTAAACTCTAGCGTTAGCCGATTGCATGGAGACTGTTGATTGAGTCTTGCCTGTAGCGATTGATGTCGATTCTCAAGTCGGTGGAGTTTGTGGCTCATTACCGCCCAGAGCCTTAATTGCATCTCATCGAAACTTTGCTCAAATTGCTGTAGGCGACGTTTGGGGTCCTGACGTTGTAATCTGTGTTCAAGCTGATTAAAGCGTTGTCCCTGTTTAAGCTGATAATGTTGCCAGCTTTGTTTAAGCCGGGTTATAGCCATCGTCAGCTTGTCGCTTTTACTCAAGGCATCTTGTGACAATACCTCAGCAGCCGCTGAAGGCGTTGGCGCGCGCAGATCGGCAACATAGTCACTGATAGTGGTATCAACCTCGTGACCGACCGCTGAGACCACTGGAAGCGCACTGTTATAGATAGTATGGGCTAAGGCCTCGCTATTGAAACACCATAAATCTTCTAACGAACCGCCGCCGCGGGTGACCAAGAGTACATCGACCTCGTTGCGGTCATTGGCTTGCATAATGGCGTGGCAGATTGAGCGGTCAGCGTGTTCGCCCTGTACCGCAGTAGGGTAAATGATCACTTCAAGGGATGGGTCGCGACGTTTTAATACATGCAAAATATCGCGTATTGCAGCGCCGGTGGGCGAGGTAATAATGCCGATACGTTGGATATTGCTTGGCAGTGGGCGTTTAGTGTCAGCGGCGAACAAGCCTTCAGCAGCCAGCTTCATCTTGAGTGCTTCATATTGCTGAGCTAGCAAGCCGTCACCAGCGGGTAGCATCGACTCAATAATCAGTTGATAGTCGCCTCGCGGCTCATAAACGCTAATGGAACCCTTTACCAGTACCTGTTGACCATTGACGGGACGGAAGCTGACGCTGCGGTTTTTTCCTTTGAACATCGCCGAGCGGATTTGAGCCAAATTGTCTTTTAAGGTTAAATACCAATGGCCTGAACTTGGCGCCGAAAAATTGGAGATCTCGGCTTCTAGCCAGATCCTGCCCAGTTCGCCTTCAAGCAGTTGTCTGACCTCTCCATTGAGGCGTGACACGGTGTAAACGTTATTTTTCGGCATTTTCATAGAAATTTTGCATCTAAAGCGACTTTTTTACTATTTTCCATTTACCAAGCCCAATATGCAAGGTATAATCCCGCCGCAATATTTTACCTCTTATATCACCTACATGGGGAGATGTTGCCATGCTACGTTTAAAAAAAGAAGCACTAACCTTTGACGATGTTTTGCTTGTTCCTGCACACTCGACTGTACTCCCTAATACTGCTGTTCTCAAAACACGCTTAACTCAAACAATAGAACTCAATATGCCGATTGTGTCTGCAGCCATGGATACCGTGACTGAAGCACGTCTTGCCATCGCAATGGCGCAAGAAGGCGGTCTTGGTTTTATTCATAAAAATATGAGCATAGAGCAGCAGGCGGAGCAAGTTCGCCAAGTGAAGATCTATGAGGCTGGTATCGTGCAGCAACCTGTAACGGTCACGCCTTCGACAACCCTTGCTGACCTTAAAATATTAACCCAAAAGAATGGCTTTGCGGGTTACCCCGTTGTTGATGATGCGAACGAATTGGTGGGTATTATTACCGGCCGTGACGTACGTTTTATCACAGATTGGAGCCGCACCGTTGAGCAAGTGATGACGCCTAAAGCGCGCCTTGTGACAGTACCAGAAGGTACGCCGCTTGATGAAGTGCAAAAGCTGATGCATGCGCACCGTGTTGAGAAAGTGCTAGTGGTCGATGCTGATTACCGACTTAAGGGTTTGATCACCGTAAAAGATTTCCAAAAAGCAGAAGAGAAGCCAAACGCCTGTAAAGATGAGTTTGGTCGTTTACGTGTTGGCGCTGCTGTTGGTGCTGGTGCGGGTAACGAAGATCGTGTTGATGCACTCGTTGCTGCTGGTATCGACGTACTGCTTATCGACTCATCGCACGGCCACTCTGAGGGCGTGTTACAGCGTATTCGCGATACGCGTGCTAAATACCCAGATCTACAAATTGTTGGCGGTAACGTTGCAACGGCTGAAGGCGCATTAGCTTTGGTTGAAGCGGGCGTTAACGCGGTTAAAGTCGGCATTGGCCCTGGCTCTATTTGTACTACGCGTATTGTTACCGGTGTAGGTGTGCCACAAATCACGGCGGTATCTGATGCGGCTGCCGCGATTAAGCACCTAGATATCCCTGTGATTGCCGATGGTGGTATCCGTTTCTCGGGTGACTTGGCTAAAGCATTGGCTGCAGGTGCATCATGTATCATGGCCGGTTCTATGTTTGCCGGTACTGATGAAGCACCAGGCGAAACAGAACTACACAATGGCCGTGCGTATAAATCATACCGTGGTATGGGCTCACTGGGCGCCATGACTCAAGGTTCATCAGACCGTTACTTCCAAACCGATAATGCGGCGGACAAGCTTGTCCCTGAAGGGATTGAAGGCCGTGTACCTTATAAAGGTAAGCTTAAAGAGATCATTCATCAGTACATGGGTGGTTTGCGTTCATGCATGGGACTAACAGGCTGTCCTACCATTAAGGACCTCAGCGAGAAAGCGGAATTTGTGAAGGTGACATCGGCAGGTATGGGTGAGTCTCATGTGCATGATGTGACCATCAGTAAAGAAGCGCCTAACTATCGTAGCCGTTCATAAAAGATTGATATCAGGCAGTGTTATTGAAAAATGCACTGCTTTTTTATAATTGTATTGGTCGATGCTAAGTCGACCATCAGCAACAATTTGAAAGAGATAAGGTAAACCATGAGCAATATTCATGATCATAAGATCCTAATCCTAGATTTTGGATCTCAGTACACGCAATTGATTGCCCGCCGTATTCGTGAGATCGGTGTTTACTGTGAGCTTTGGGCCTGGGATGTGTCTGAAGCGCAAATCAAAGAGTTTGCCCCAAACGGTATTATCCTTGCTGGTGGCCCTGAAAGCGTGACCGCTGAAAACTCACCGCGTGCGCCTGAGTATGTATTTAATGCAGGCGTGCCAGTGTTGGGTATCTGTTATGGCATGCAAACTATGTCTGAACAGCTTGGCGGTAAAGTGATCCAAGGTGTTGGTGAAGGCGAGTTTGGTTATGCTCAAGTTGAGGTTCAAACCACTTCTGCACTGTTTAAAGCCATTGAAGATGCAGTAAGCCCTACCGGTAAGCCGCTGCTTGATGTTTGGATGAGCCACGGTGACAAGGTTTCAGAAATTCCTGAAGGGTTTGTGACGGTAGCCAATACTGAAACCTGTCCGTTTGCAGCAATGGCCAATGAAGAGAAGCAGTTTTACGGCGTGCAGTTTCACCCAGAGGTGACCCATACCCGTCAGGGTAAGCGGATGCTAGAGCACTTTGCGTTAGATATCTGTCAGTGTGAAGCCAACTGGAAGCCATCATCAATTATTGAAGATGCCGTTGAGCGCTTAAAGCAACAGATTGGCGACGATGAAGTGATTTTAGGTTTGTCTGGCGGCGTTGATTCATCGGTTGTAGCTATGCTATTGCACCGTGCTATTGGTAAAAAACTGACCTGTGTATTCGTCGATAATGGTTTGTTACGCCTTAATGAAGCGGACCAAGTGTTAGAGATGTTCGGCGATCATTTTGGACTTAACATTGTCCATGTTGACGCAGAAAATCGTTTCCTTGATGCCTTAGCCAGCGAAGCTGAGCCAGAAGCTAAGCGTAAGATCATTGGTAAAGTGTTTGTCGATATTTTCGATGAAGAGTCGAAGAAATGCGCCAATGCAAAGTGGCTAGCACAAGGCACTATCTACCCAGATGTGATTGAATCTGCGGGCAGTGCAACAGGCAAAGCGCACGTGATTAAGTCGCACCATAATGTGGGCGGGTTGCCTGATGATATGGAGCTGGGCTTAGTTGAGCCGCTGCGTGAGCTGTTTAAAGATGAAGTGCGTAAGATTGGCCTAGAACTCGGTCTGCCTTACAATATGCTTTACCGTCACCCGTTCCCAGGACCTGGTCTTGGCGTACGTGTGCTAGGCGAAGTGAAAAAAGAGTATTGTGATCTACTTCGTCGCGCTGATGCTATCTTTATTGAAGAGCTGCATAAAGCCGACCTATACAATAAAGTTAGCCAAGCCTTTACTGTGTTTTTACCGGTTCGTTCGGTTGGCGTTATGGGTGATGGTCGTAAATATGATTGGGTGGTATCGCTACGTGCAGTAGAAACAATCGACTTTATGACGGCACACTGGGCACATCTGCCTTACGACTTCTTGGGTCGTGTGTCGAACCGCATTATTAATGAGATTGATGGCATCTCGCGTGTGGTTTACGACATTTCAGGTAAGCCACCGGCGACCATTGAGTGGGAATAATGGGTTAAGTTTTACCCATTAGATGATTGAAAAAAGGAGCATACAACTATGCTCCTTTTTTTGCTTACGATGTTGTATGGAGAGATGACAGTGTCTCAGCAAGAGCTTGATATTCATTACATGCAGATGGCTTTAGCTTTGGCGGAGCAAGCTGAGCAGCATGGTGAAGTGCCAGTGGGTGCGGTACTGGTGCAGAAAGACAAAGTTGTAGCGAGTGGCTTTAACCTCAATATCCTTAATCATGATGCATCGGCGCATGCCGAAATGGAGTGTATTCGCGCGGCGGGTAAAGCGTTGGACAACTATCGTCTGCTTGATACCACTCTTTACGTCACACTCGAGCCCTGTGCCATGTGTGCGGGGGCGATGGTGCACGCAAGGATCTCAAGGTTGGTATTTGGCGCAGCCGATTTGAAAACAGGGGCGGCGGGCAGCGTACTGAATCTGGTGAACAACGAGGCATTTAATCATCAGCTTTCAGTTACCTCTGGTGTTTTAGCCCAAGAATGTAGTGAGCAGTTGAGTGCGTTTTTTCGACGTCGTCGTAAAGAGAAGAAGGCGTTAAAGATGGCGGAAAAACAAAAAGGGCTTAATGAATAAGCCCTCGTTTTTTTCGTTGATAATTAGCTGTCCATACAAGGCTGCTTGATAAAGGTAAAGTACTGCTTTTGCCTATTCATGGTTTGCTGGTGCCGCGTTTTAAGTTGAGTACGGCGTCTAGATGACATGCTGTTTAATGTTTTTTTTCTCATCTTGTTGCTCCTGTAAGTCTTAGCAGACAATCCTTTTGTACTGCATTGGCTTTTTTTTATTGAGGTTGCGCCCCAGACAACTGGTTTTCCTCTTGTTGCTCAGCGGTCTGCTGAGTTTCATCCATTAAATCTTGCTGTAATTCTTGATTCTGATTATCAATCCATACCAAGGTATCATAATAACGCCTTATGTTATCAACATAATGCACCGCTTCACTGCCTCGGGCATAGCCATAACGGGTTTGCTTATAGTATTTACGTTTTTGCAGCAGGGGTAATACCTGTTTCAGATCCCGCCATGCACTGGGGTTGAGTCCCATCGATTGCGCTAGCTTACGTGCATCTTCCACATGGCCATAGCCAATATTATAAGAGGCCAATGCAAACCACATGCGTTGGTTTTCTGGGATCGACTCTGGCAAGCGATTGAGAATGTCATTGAGATATTTAGCACCGCCTTTAATGCTCTGCACCGGATCGAGACGATTAGAGATCCCCACTTGCTTCGCTGTTGGTAGGGTTAACATCATCAGGCCGCGAACACCGGTCGGTGAGCGAGCGTTAGGGTTCCAATGGGATTCTTGATAGGCCGTTGCGGCGAGCTTACGCCAGTCGAGATCGCCCGCATATTCTTGAAAGCGCTCTCGATACTTAGGTAACTTACTATCGATGGCGCGTAAAAAGGCGCGAGTATCGACGTAGTCAAAACGTTTAACGTGGGCAAAATATTTTTCATTGAGATGAGCTAAGGTGCCCGATAGGCGCTCATTGTGCCAAAAGTTCAATAGCTGGCTCATCAGCAGGTCGCTATTGTTTGGCGGTAACAGCCATACGACGGCTTGATCCTCGCGCAGCACTGGACCTGCTCTCAGTTCAGGCATATAGCGGCGATTAATTTCAAAGGTGGTGGAGTCGGCAATGGTATAGGCTATCTCATCGCGGGCGATCATTGCCAATAACTCTTCGCTGTCTTTATCTTCCTCTTGTGACCACACCAATTCAGGGTAGAGCTTTTGCAACTCGGCTAGCGTTTCAATAAACGACGAGTCAGAGATGACGGTGATGTCCTTGTCCAGTTGACTGACATCGCCTGGGTATTTGATCCCCTGTTTGTAGACTAAGACTTGGTTGACATAGTACAGCGGTGGCCCTAGCCGAAACTGTTGACGTCGGCTGTTGGTGTCGGCCAAACCGGCGGCAATCAAATCAATTTCCCCCGATTGTAAGGCTTTGTAGAGTTCACCAATGGTGGCATAAGCTTGCATGTCGAGTTCAAGGTTTAAATAGTCGGCAAATCGACTGGCCATTTCATAGTCAAATCCTGCCGTGCCTTGGCCTGTGGTGACGTAGATTTGGGCCCCATAGAGCGTGCCGACGTTCAGGTGAGTTTTGACCACTTGTGGGGAGGGCGATTTTGTCTGTTCCACGCTGGGTTGCTGACAGGCAGTCAGTAACAAAAGGCAGCTTAGAATAAACAAAATTTTTCTCATTAAGGTCCTATTTTTAAGTCAATTTTTACAGGGCAGTCGACAATTATATCATAAGGAAATCAAACTGAATAATGGCTGGGTTTTGCGGGCGCCAACCCACACTAAATTGGGGCGAAAACAGCGACAAATACGCTTTAATTATGGAGCATATTTAGCGGTGCGGGTGACTTTCTTTATCTCGCGAAGCTGTTTTCGCTTTATGGTGATAATAAAACTCAGGAAACTCTGTTTTGAAGCGACTCTACGGATGATTTGTGGGCGACATTTCCCTATAATAGCGCCAGATCTGACCCTGCAATTATAAATATAAGGTGAATAGACGTGATGGAGATCATCCGCGGAGCCCCTGCTTTATCAGCGTTTAGAGTTCAAAAGTTAATGGAAGCCTGTGAAAATGCAGCACTTCCAGTACAAGAAATCTATGCTGAGTATGTTCATTTAGCCGATTTAACTGATGCGTTAGATGCTGAAGAAACTCAGCAACTAGAGAAACTATTGACCTACGGTCCAGCCATCGAAGCGCATGCGCCTGAAGGTGCAGTGTATTTCGTAACCCCACGTCCCGGTACCATCTCTCCATGGTCATCAAAAGCAACCGACATTGCGCATAACTGCGGCTTAGACAAAGTTAAGCGTTTAGAGCGTGGTGTTGCTTACTATGTTCAAAGTGACGCGCTGAGCGATGAGCAACAAAAACTGTTAAACAGCTTACTGCATGACCGCATGGTTGAAGTGATCATCAGTGAATTTACTCAGGCTAGTCGCTTATTTGTCAAAACTGCTCCAGCTGCAGTGACTAGCGTTAATATTCTTGGTGAAGGTAAGCGTGCTCTAGAGGTCGCAAACGTTGAGCTTGGTTTAGCACTCGCCCCTGATGAAATTGATTACCTGGTTGAGAACTTCGTGCGATTAGGGCGTAACCCTAACGACGTGGAGCTGATGATGTTTGCTCAGGCAAACTCAGAGCATTGTCGTCACAAGATTTTCAACGCCGATTGGACAATAGACGGTGAAGTGCAGCCTAAATCATTATTTAAAATGATTAAGAACACTTTTGAAAAAACGCCAGAGTATGTGTTGTCTGCCTATAAAGATAACGCCGCCGTGATGGAAGGCTCTGTTGCTGGACGCTTCTTCCCTGAGCAAAACGGTGTCTATGCTTATCACACCGAACCTATGCATATCTTGATGAAAGTTGAGACCCATAACCATCCAACGGCAATTAGCCCTTATCCAGGCGCAGCGACAGGTTCTGGCGGTGAGATCCGTGATGAAGGGGCGACCGGGCGTGGCTCTAAGCCAAAAGCCGGCTTAACAGGTTTTAGTGTCTCTAACCTTAAAATACCAGGCTTTGTTCAGCCATGGGAAGGCGATTACGGTAAGCCTGATCGTATCGTGACCGCATTAGATATTATGACTGAAGGTCCGCTGGGCGGCGCAGCATTTAACAATGAGTTTGGTCGTCCGGCACTATTAGGTTATTTCCGTACCTACGAACAAGAAGTGGCCAGCCATAATGGCGTTGAGGTGCGTGGTTATCACAAACCTATCATGCTAGCTGGTGGCTTAGGTAACATTCGCGAAGAGCATGTGCAAAAAGGTGAGATCACCGTTGGTGCAAAATTAATTGTACTGGGTGGCCCTGCGATGAACATCGGTCTTGGTGGTGGTGCTGCCTCTTCAATGGCCTCTGGCCAGTCTAGCGAAGATCTCGATTTTGCTTCTGTACAACGTGAAAATCCAGAGATGGAACGTCGTTGCCAAGAGGTTATCGATCGCTGTTGGCAGATGGGCGACGACAACCCAATTCAGTTTATTCACGATGTGGGCGCGGGTGGTTTGTCTAATGCTTTCCCTGAGCTAGTGAACGACGGTGAGCGTGGCGGTAAATTTGAGCTGCGTAATGTCCCCTCTGATGAACCAGGCATGAGCCCGCTTGAGATCTGGTGTAATGAGTCGCAAGAGCGTTACGTGATGTCAGTCGCGCCTGAAAACCTAGAGGTTTTCACTAAGATTTGTGAGCGTGAACGCGCACCGTTTGCAGTAGTGGGTGTAGCAACGGAAGAACGTCATCTATCACTGTCTGACGAGCATTTTGATAATAAGCCTATCGACCTGCCGCTTGAAGTGCTACTAGGTAAAGCGCCTAAGATGAGCCGTGATGTTGAGACCAAGAAGGCGGTATCGCCAGCATTGGACCAAGCTCAAGTCGACCTGAAAGATGCCGTGCGCCGCGTACTACGTCTTCCAACAGTTGCAGAGAAAACTTTCCTTATTACCATTGGTGACCGCACGGTAACCGGCTTAGTCAATCGTGATCAGATGGTCGGCCCTTGGCAGGTACCTGTCGCCGATTGCGCCGTTACTGCGTCGAGCTTTGACTCTTACACGGGTGAAGCGATGTCTATGGGTGAGCGCACACCGCTAGCGTTACTCGATTTTGGTGCCTCAGCCCGTATGGCCGTGGCCGAGTCAATCATGAATATCGCGGGTAGTGATATTGGTTCCTTCAAGCGTATTAAGCTATCGGCGAACTGGATGTCAGCAGCGGGTCACCCAGGTGAAGATGCAGGTCTTTATGAAGCTGTTAAAGCGGTTGGCGAAGAGTTATGTCCTGAACTTGAGCTGACGATTCCTGTTGGCAAAGACTCTATGTCGATGAAGACGGCTTGGCAAGACAATGGCGTCGATAAAGCGGTTACCTCACCGATGTCTTTGGTGATCACCGCGTTTGGTGTCGTACAAGACATTCGTAACACTGTGACCCCTGAATTACGCAGTGATAAGGGCGATACACAACTGCTGCTGCTTGATTTAAGCCAAGGTCAAAATCGTCTCGGTGGTTCATGTTTGGCTCAGGTCTATAGCGAGCTAGGCGATGTTGCCCCAGATCTTACCGATGCTGGATTACTGCGCGGCTTCTTTGAAGTGACCCAAGCATTAGTGGCAGACAAGCGTGTGATCGCTTACCACGATCGCAGCGATGGTGGTTTACTCACGACGCTAGTTGAGATGGCCTTTGCGGGGAATACCGGTCTAGATATCGATGTTAGCCGCTTAAGCGGTACCCATGTTGAGCGTCTATTTAACGAAGAGTTGGGTGGCGTGATTCAAGTGGCTGCTGGTGAGGCTGCAGAGATCACTGCAATGTATGAAGCGGCGGGCGTTGCTTGTCATTGTATCGCCACTCCAGTTGCTGGTGACACCCTTGTTATCCGTGACGGTGATACGCAACTGTTAACTGAGTCTCGTACAGAACTGCGTACCATTTGGGCTGAAACGACTTATCGTATGCAAGCGATGCGAGACAACCCTGAGTGTGCGCTTGAAGAGTTCAAGCTCAAACAGGTCGCCGATGCGCCAGGTTTGACTGTCGACCTAAAATATGACCCAAGCGAAGATGTTGCAGCGCCTTATATCCTTAAGGGCGTGGCACCTAAAATGGCTATTTTACGTGAGCAGGGCGTGAACTCCCATCTTGAGATGGCAGCGGCATTTGACCGTGCTGGTTTCGAAAGTCGTGACGTACATATGTCAGATATCTTAGCTGGTCGCATTAACCTTGAGGAATTCCAAGGCTTAGCTGCATGTGGTGGTTTCTCATACGGTGACGTATTAGGTGCGGGCGAGGGTTGGGCGAAGTCGATATTGTTCAATGCGCGTGCGCGTGAGCAGTTCAGCCAGTTCTTTGCTCGCCAAGATAGTTTTGCTCTTGGTGTGTGTAACGGTTGTCAGATGTTGTCTAACTTGAAAGATATCATTCCTGGTACCGAGCACTGGCCGCATTTTGTGCGTAACCGCTCTGAGCGTTTCGAAGCACGTTTCAGCTTAGTTGAAGTGCAAAAGAGTCCTTCGTTGTTCTTTGAGGGCATGGAAGGCTCGCGTATGCCAATCGCTGTGTCTCATGGCGAAGGTCGTGCCGAATTTGCATCAGCTGAAGCCCTAGCAGCTACTGAGGCCTCGGGCACAGTTGCACTGCGCTTTGTTGATGGGTATGGGCAAATTGCCACTCAGTACCCAGAAAACCCAAATGGTTCACCTAATGCACTAACAGGGATTTGTAGCACTGATGGCCGTGTGACAATCATGATGCCACATCCTGAGCGTGTATTTAGAACGGTGGCTAACTCATGGCATCCGGATGAGTGGGGTGAAGATAGTCCATGGATGAGAATGTTCCGCAATGTAAGAGCTAATTTAGGCTAAACGTAAGTTCAGCGCTAACTCGCTAAAAAGGGCCTCGAAATTTCGAGGCCCTTTTTTATACCTATTTATAGATACTTTAAAGGCTTTTTTAAACAGTAGCTTAGTTGATAAATGCTATATCACTGGATGCTAAATCGCCACAAACTCACCTTATAGACTGATTTTTATCTAACAGTGGGGAAAGTGAGTTTTTTTACAGAATAGGTGCTTAGTGCAGAAACCTAGGTTAGGATTATTAGTGTTCACTAAAGTAGCGTTGTTGTGAATGCCGTTTTGCGGCATAACAAAAAGCCACCACTCCGTAAACGAGGTGGTGGCCGCTTTGCGCTAACAAAACTTCAAGTAAATCTTTGGTACTAAAAAGCGGGTTAAAGCTCTCTAGCTGTATACAGTTCAACGAAAGTACGCTTGTAGCTGTTAACTAGACGTTCGAATAGGTTTCTCATTTTAACTCTCCACACAGTGATTGATGATGTGAGCGGAGTTGGACTTTACCGGGCTACTTCACCGGGTTGACCAGGCCGTCTCCTTAACACAGGGCATATATTAAGGGTTTTGAATGAGCACGACAAACGATTAAAACTTTAAGTTGAGATTAGTTTTTTTAATGGCTGAGTTGTTCTTTTGTTTTTGCTATTTGCTCTGAATCTGTATAACTAATTGATTTACATTAATCTTTGTGGTTTCAGTCTTTCTGGTTGTCATCAGTTATGTTATCCCTTGATTTGTTAAGTTTTGTTAAATACTGGCTTTTACTGCTATATGCTATTAAGTGGGTGAAAAAATATTTTTCATTACTCCAGGTTGCGTTCCTACCATTTTTTTTGATTATTAGCAATAGTGTTGCCAGGTGAACTGTGTAGTCGGCCGCAAAACCCATTATTCGCACTATGATTGATTGATTTGAATCAATTTTGAATGGTATAAAATACCCACGGCATACTTGCGTTTTATTTCGTAAGCTCCTGAATAAAAAGATTTAAAGTATTTGTTGTTTTTGTTTTTAGTAATCTTGATCGCAGAATACTTCCGATTTGTGATCTAGGTCTCTAGATTGAGTGTGAAATGTTCATTTTGAATTATGTGAGAGTCAAATTGAGCAAAAAGTAAAAAATTGACGGTTTGCGGGGCTAGCCCATTGCTGACCACTTTTTATAATAAAATTCCTACATAGGCATCTGTTATGGTTGATGGGGATCTAATCATAGTAGATGGTCGTACCACCTAAGGAGTCACTGATGATTTTAGAAGAGGTTGTAGAGCTATCGCGTTTGCAGTTCGCGTTAACAGCTATGTATCACTTCCTGTTTGTACCTTTGACCTTGGGGCTAGCATTTATTCTAGCCATTATGGAATCACTTTATGTGATGACCGATAAGCAGATCTATAAAGATATGACCAAGTTTTGGGGTAAGTTGTTTGGTATTAACTTTGCCCTCGGTGTTACCACCGGTCTGGCGATGGAGTTCCAATTCGGAACTAACTGGTCATATTACTCACATTATGTGGGCGATATTTTCGGTGCACCACTTGCGATTGAAGGTCTAATGGCCTTTTTTTTAGAATCTACGCTTGTGGGTATGTTCTTCTTTGGTTGGGATCGCTTTAGCAAGCGTCAGCATCTCGCCGTGACCTGGTTAGTGGCTTTAGGCTCTAACATGTCTGCATTGTGGATTTTGGTGGCTAACGGTTGGATGCAAAACCCAGTGGGTAGCGTATTTAACTACGAAACCATGCGTATGGAGATGACCAGCTTTGCAGAGGTGTTGTTTAACCCTGTTGCTCAGGTGAAGTTTGTTCATACCGTTGCATCGGGTTATGTCGCAGGTGCCATGTTCGTCTTGGCGATCAGCTCATACTATATTTTGAAAAAGCGTGACCTACCTTTTGCACGTCGCTCATTTGCGATTGCGGCAAGCTTTGGTATGGCCTCAATTCTATCTGTCATCGTATTAGGCGACGAGTCTGGCTATAAAGTGGGTGAGGCGCAGCGTGTTAAGTTAGCGGCTATCGAAGCGGAATGGCACACAGAGCCTGCTCCTGCAGCATTTACTGCGGTAGGTTTCCCTAATCAAGAAACCATGCATACCGATTATGCTATCAAGATCCCTTATGCAATGGGGATTATTGCTACCCGTTCATTGGATGAAGAGGTGACCGGTATTCATGATCTCATTATTGATCATGAAGTACGTATTCGTAACGGTATGAAAGCCTACGCTATGCTAACCGAGCTTCGTGCGGGTAATGAAACGCCTGAGCTACGTGCCGCTTTTGAAGAGGCTAAGGTTGATTTAGGTTACGGCTTACTGCTTAAACGCTATACGGATAAAGTGGTTGATGCGACTGAAGAGCAGATTAAAGCGGCGGCTAAAGATTCGATTCCGAATGTTGCGCCTATGTTCTGGACTTTCCGCGTGATGGTGGGTGCTGGTATGGTGATGTTACTGGTGTTTGCCGCAGCGTTTTGGCAGAGCACACGTCATCGCATTGAAGAGAAGCCTTGGGTCCTTAAAGCTGCGCTATATAGCTTACCGCTGCCATGGATTGCCATTGAGTGTGGTTGGTTTGTGGCTGAGTATGGTCGCCAACCTTGGACTATCTCAGAGGTGCTACCTACCTTTATGTCGGCATCAAGTCTGTCGGTGGGTGACTTGTGGTTCAGTATTATCTCTATCACGCTGTTCTATTCAATTCTATTGGTTATCGAGCTGTTCTTAATGATTAAGTTTGCTCGCAAGGGACCAAGTAGTTTGAAGACGGGTCGTTATCACTTTGAAAAGCTAGATGCTTAAGCCGGAGATCTGATTATGTTTGATTATGAGATGTTAAGATTCATCTGGTGGGCACTGATTGGTGTGCTTTTCATCGGATTTGCCGTGACAGACGGTTTTGATATGGGCGTTGGTGCGCTGTTGCCGATTATCGGTAAGGATGACACTGAGCGTCGTATCATGATTAACTCCATCGCTCCCCATTGGGATGGCAACCAAGTATGGCTGATTACTGCTGGTGGTGCGCTGTTTGCTGCGTGGCCTATGGTATATGCCGTATCATTCTCTGGTTTCTATGTGGCGATGATGCTTACCCTGTTTGCCTTGTTCTTAAGACCTGTAGGCTTTGACTACCGCTCTAAGATTGAAGATCCAAGATGGCGTAAGTCTTGGGACTGGGCACTGTTTGTTGGCGGATTTGTTCCACCTTTAATTATTGGTGTGGCATTTGGTAATTTGCTCCAAGGTGTACCGTTTAACTTTGATGAGTATTTACGTGCCACTTACCATGGTGGATTCTTCGGTCTACTTAATCCATTTGGTTTACTCGCGGGCTTAGTTAGCGTCAGTATGTTTATGATGCAAGGTGCCTCGTGGTTACAGATGAAGACTGAAGGAGAGCTACGTGTTCGTGCCGTGAGAGCTACCCAAGTGTTTGCAGCGCTGTTAGCGGTACTCTTTACCCTTGCGGGTGTGTGGCTAGCGACAGGCATTGATGGCTACGTTATTACCTCTACAATTGATACCGCAGGTGCATCGAACCCTGAGTTGAAAACCGTCGCCATTGAAGCGGGTGCTTGGTTGGCCAACTATGATAAGTATCCGTTAACCATGCTATTCCCAATATTGGGTATCGCTATGCCGTTGCTAGTGCTTGTGGTTAGTCACTTTAATCGCTCAGGTTTTGCGTTTTTATTTAGCTCTGTGGCCGTTGCTATGGTTATTTTAACTTGCGGTGCAGCCATGTTCCCGTTTGTTATGCCATCTTCACTTGAGCCAAATGTGAGCTTAACCATGTGGGATGCGACAGCAAGCCACATGACACTAACGGTAATGACTTGGGCTGCAGCCATCTTCGTCCCGATTGTATTAAGTTACACAGTGTGGACTTACTTGAAGATGTTTGGTCGTCTAAGCCGCAGCTTTATTGAAAACAATAAAACGTCACTTTACTAATAGGAGCCTAGACTATGTGGTATTTTGCTTGGATTTTGGGCGTATTGTTAGCTTGCTCCTTCGGTATTATTAACGCGCTTTGGCTTGAAAATACTGAGAATATGGATAGAGATATCGATAAAGAAGATTAAGCGCGTGCCGCTGTTGCATCCGCTTATTGATTAAATCGATCGCTGGTTTTATCTGTAAACATTGACTAAATCCGAGTGCATAACATGCACTCGGATTTTTTATTGCAAAACGATTAGGTAACGACTGATACCGATTGGTATTAAGTACGCGGATAGACGGACGAAAAAAACCGCATCCATTAGGGATGCGGTTTTCGTTATCGATTGAACTGCTTTGACTTACCTAATGATGGCTTCGTTTAGAAATAGTAACCGAAGTTGATGTTTAGGCGTTTGTTGGTTTCACCATCACCGACCATAGTACCGCCGATAAAAGGCTGATTCTCTGCGACGACAAAGTCGACATAGGTATACAAGCCGCCAGCAGTTATGGCCATGCCAGTTACGTTCATAAAGGTATCAGCTTGCATTGACGGTTTGTCGGTAACTAATGAGTAATCATTATAGAAAGTCAGATTGGATATAGGGCCAATATCAACGGGAAGGCTATAAGCGACGTTGGCGATATAGGTAGTTGCTTCTGACGGAATTGAGTCGTAGAAGTGGTAGGCGGCGACGACAACACGTTCTAGATCCATACCATCAACATCGTATTTATAGTCAGTGACCTGCAACTTAACGTTCCAGCGGTTATAGTTAATTACACCATGTAAGGCGGCTGCGACGTTGTCGCCATCGGTACCACTTTCAATCTCCAGTTGACCAGCTTGCAATGACACACCCAGTTCAACTTTTAGATCATCAAATGCCATATTATGGGCATAACGGCCATTGAACGTATTGAGTTCGGCTGCAGCATTCCCGTCACTCGGGGCATCGTAGATCCCTTCGCCTGGTAAGCGAATCCCAACCACGTCATAGGCATAACGGTCGGTTCGGTCAGAGACATAACCATCAAGGCCACCTTGCTCATCATTTTTGTAGAAAGCGAGGTCAAGTTGATTATTGTCACCCTTATAGGTGTAATTAAGGCCTAAATCATAGTCATCCTCTAAGCCTAGGTAGAAGTTAGAACTAAAGAAGTAGTTATTAGACGCGTAAGTCAAAATACCAAACGGCACCTGAGTCACACCAATTTTACCTTGTTGTTTATCATCAAAGTTGTAACCCACCCAAGCATGATGGATGACGTTCATGTACTCGAACCAGCGGTATTGCGCTGAAAAAATGATGTCGTCGAGGTTGCCATTAACATCTATGCGAAACAGGTCGAAGTCAAAATCACCACTACGATCGCTATTGCCATCGTTATAGTCTTCATAGGAGTATTGGAAACGGGCTGCACCGCCAAATTTAATGGCGTTGCCTTTATCTTGCGCTGTCTGCTCTTTGTCAGACTCCAACTGATCGATACGCGCTTTAAGCGCCGCGATCTCTTCATCTACTGGCGCAGCATAGGCGTTAGCGGTGAGTGCTAACGCAATACAGGAGGCCACAAGTGTATGTCGAATCATCATTTATCCTTGTTTGCTCAAATTGTTTTGTGAGTCGTTGTTAGTAGAAGAACCTGATTGCTAGGCACAAGTGATTCTTCCTAGTTTCGTTGGTTTTATGGTATTTGCTACTCTCAGTTGGGACTCAACGGTGAGTCCCATTTATCAGCGTTCATACTCATATAGCGAATGTATTGTATACATGCCGCCCTTAATAATAGTTAGTGTTGAAACTACTCGTGCTGGTTTTTTGTCGAGCGACCATTATTGTTTAACTCTTATTTTCCAAAATATAAGGAAAAGATATTAAAAGTAGTGGTTAAACCGTAACATATGCGGCCTTTGCTTAACAGTTTTGTGCGTAAAAGTTGTTATCTGAAACGAATTTTCGTATTGATATTGTTAGTGGACTAACTAATTTTGGCGGCTCTGAAACCTAAATTTAGGACGACGCTGTTGATGCCTAGCCTTTTAAGATCTGCTTTGAGTTGGAAACATCGTCGGTGAGGTTTGCGCGTTAGGGGGGGGCAAGCAATGACATTTTATCAGGCTTTTTTAACATGGTTAGCGCTGATTAGGTTACGGCTGTCAAAACCTTTAATAGATTGGCGGTGGGGTTTACTGAATGTCTGCTGTCGACTTTTTAGACTGCAAGCCAGGTGTATATTTTGAGTAAATTTGATCGTGTAGCGGACTGTCTTTTAATGCTTCAAAGTGCTGATTAAATGCATCTCTTGCTGCTTTGCTTCTAAATAAAAAACCACAATGGTTTTGCCCAAATAACGGAAACATATCCACGCTCTGCTGGGTATTTATGATTGCTTTTTGGCTTACTAAGCCCTGATAGTATTTGAAAATTTGTAAGTCCATCTGGATCACATCGACCCGTTTGAGATAGAGCATCTTGATTTGGTTTTCTTGATTGTAGGTTTCAACATAATTGGGATTCGCGCGAACCATCTCGACATATTCCCCACCCAATGTATTCGCTGCACCTTGCCACGACAGCACGTTTAAAGTGGCTAAGTCCATGATCTTGTCAAATTGATAATTGCGTTCAGAGAGTGAAATAGCAAAATTTTCATAGTGATAGAAAAGCAGTGATAGATAACCTTCGAGACCTTCTTTGGCTACCATACTGGGGCTTATATCGGTAACTACATCAACCTGATGCTTTATATAGGCCGTCACCCGTCTGGCATAGGGATAGTATACCGGCACGACTTGATAACCCGCGGGCTCAACACTGGCACGAGTAATATCCAGCAAAATTCCGCTATCGGTATCGGCAAATACCCATGGGGGTAAACTATTTCCGTAGGCAATTCTCAATGGCGTAGCACCTGCAACCGTCGGCCAAATAAATAACGCCACAGCGAGCCATTTCAAGCAGGCTCTTGGAATAAGAATCAAGAACTCAGTCATCCGTATGGGTCCAGTATGCACAGTTAAGCGAGTGCATTAAGTATAATGCATAATTTTCTACCTAGATTGGCATGCAAATCTATGCATCGAAATCTTCTGGTCATCCATAGTGAAGTAACACTGCTCGATTGGGTGTGCTCTGCAATTGCTTGTGTGCCTGTTGCTAGCGTGTAATGGTAGCTGTAACTTATCTGGGAAGGGATTGGCGTATTTTCACCTAGGCTCGACGGTCAAGGCCATTCGCTGCGAGGTGTTGAAGCGCGTGTTGAGTTAGGGCGAAAATTCGGATTAGATGTACCAGATCAAGAAGGGGCGACTTTGTTAGGCAGTGACTTTGGCCTTGATTAAGGGGTGATTTTAGCGTGCCCAAACAGCCCCTTAATAGAGTGGGGCTGTTTGGGCACTGTGTGGTTTGACGATGTCGGTGCGGTCATTAAGCTGGGTAGCGTCATGACCGCCTTTATCTATTTGGCGAAACTTAGCAGATGTTGTTTGACGTCGTTAGAGGTAAAAGCCTGATCGATACTGGTGCGGTAGATGTTGTAGTAATCCGCTTCAGACAGATCAAATGTTTGCATGATTTTGCGCACTTCATCGGTCATTGTAGTATTCGATACCGTGCGGTTGTCGGTGTTGATGGTTGTTGGTAAATTATCATCGTAAAATGCCTTGATGGGGTGGTCACTGAGCACCTCAACCGCTTTGGTTTGAATATTACTGCTCGGACAAGTTTCTAAGCCAACATTGTGCAGTTTAACTTGCTGATAGGCCCCTTCATGACTGGTAATATGAATACCGTGTCCAACGCGCTGAGCATGAAGCAAAGTGATTGCATCAAAGACGTTTTGGCCAACGCCTTGCTCTCCAGCGTGAATGGTGATTTTGTAACCTTTTTGTTTAGCGTATTCAGCGTAAGGAATAAACGCTTCGCAAAAGCCGGGTAACTCGGCTCCCGCTAAATCAAATGCTGCAACACCTTTGTTAAGAAACGCTGCACCGGCATCAATGACGGCGTAGATATTGTCTTTGGGGAAGGTTCTTAATATCGATAAAATATAGTTACCCTTGATATCATACTTTTGCTCAGCGCGTTGCATTCCTGCAACGGCGGCCGCAATAATGTCATCAAAGCTAAGGCCTTGCTGTTGGTGCAACTGTGGACCAAAGCGGACCTCTAAATATTTAACATTTTCTAGGGCAGCATCTTCAAACAACTCAAAGGAGATGCGCTCAATGGCGTCGGCGGTCTGCATCACGGATAGTGGCAGCTCGAAACGCATTAAATACTCTTCTAAGTTGGGACAGGTTTCCGGCGCAATCATCAATGCATTGATTTCATTAATGTCTTGGCTGGGTAATGATAGATTTTGGCTAGCTGCAAGATCGATAATTGTTTGTGGGCGAACACTACCGTCTAAGTGACAATGAAGATCGATCTTGGGTAAGCTTAAATAATTCATGAGTCTCTACCTTTATGAGATAACGCCAAATTTGCTCTATTAATGAATGCAAGCGCTCGACTTCCATACTGATTATAGATAGACAATATCTGGCTGGGTATAAAGTTACAGACTTCATAATCAAGAATTTAAGGCTCTTGGTAGAAACTCCCAAACCATATTATTGGGATTATACGAAGCGATTTTTCGGACTATACCATCCCAGATACTACCATGCAACGGCCGTAATGTGTTTATGTTAATGGAATATCTCAATAGTGTGAAGCCAATATAGTTGAGTCGCTAACAAAAGCAAAATGCCAGCTATAGCGACAGATTGTGATTGGTATAAAGAGTGTTTATTCCTCTTTCGGGGCGATTACCTAATGAAGAGTGAGTGCGGTAGGTTGAACACGCTGTTGATCTGACTGTGGCCAATAACGCTTATCGACAATGTATAGCGTAATATCAATCGGTGGTTGTTTATGAGTCATAAAAAAACGCCTAGATCACTCTAGGCGTTTTTATTTATTTGCTGTCAGTCATGACGATACAAACTCAATTCATTCAGTCTGAGTTAACCCGTCTAATCTAGCGATTAGACTTAATGAAGTCGATGATTTTATCGAATGGGATATCTTGCTTTTCACCCGTGCGACGATTCTTATATTCGAATACGCCATTGTCGATGTTACGATCTCCAATCACGATAACATGTGGCAAACCAATTAGCTCCATATCGGCAAACATCACACCTGGGCGCTCTTTACGGTCGTCAAACAGTACTTCGATACCCGCATCATTAAGGTCTTTATACAGCTGTTCAGCCATATCTTTGACGCGATGTGACTTATGCATGTTCATCGGTAAGATACCGACTTTGAATGGCGCAATGGCTTCTGGCCAGATGATACCGCGATCATCATGGTTTTGCTCAATGGCTGCGGCAACGATGCGGCTAACACCGACACCGTAGCAACCCATGAGTAGGGTTTTTGACTTACCGTTCTCATCTAGAACGTTAGCGCCCATAGACTCTGAGTAGTTAGTTCCTAACTGGAAGATATGACCCACTTCGATACCGCGCAGTAGACCGATAGTACCTTGACCACATGGGCTGGCTTCGCCTTCAATCACATTACGTAGGTCGGCTACCTCTGCTTGTGGCAGGTCTCGCTCCCAGTTAATACCCACATAATGCTTACCATCTTGGTTAGCACCAGCTGAAAAATCGCTCATGATATTAACACTGTGGTCAATATATACTGGGATCTCAAGGCCAACTGGACCTAATGAACCAGGTCCTGCGCCAAGGGCTTTACGGATATCGGCTTCATCGGCCATTTCGAACGGTGCAAGCACCGCGTCAATTTTTTCCGCTTTCACTTCATTTAGCTCATGATCGCCACGAACGATGATAGCAACTAGCGGTGTCTCCTCGCTCGCACCCTTAACGATAATGGTCTTAACTGTTTTTTCTATAGCGATACCATGTTGCTCAACCAGCTCTTCGATAGTTTTAGCATTTGGCGTGTCGATAACGCTCATTTCCATCGTTGCTACGCCACGAGGCTCTGTTGGGATTGGCGCTTCGGCTTTCTCGATGTTAGCGGCGTAATCACTCTCAGTAGAGTAGGCGATTAAATCTTCACCACTATTGGCCAGTACGTGGAACTCATGGGACAGGCTACCCCCGATTGAACCGGTATCGGCCAATACAGGACGGAAGGCTAGACCCATACGGCCTAGAATATTGCTGTAGGCGCTATACATGTCTTGGTAGGTGGCGTCCATCGTGTCTTGATCAAGATGGAAAGAGTAGGCATCTTTCATCAAGAACTCACGTGAGCGCATCACACCAAAACGTGGACGTACTTCATCACGGAACTTAGTTTGGATCTGGTAAAGGTTTAGTGGTAACTGCTTATAAGAGTTCACTTCTTTACGCACGATATCGGTGATCACTTCTTCATGGGTTGGGCCTAAGACGAAGTCACGGTTGTGACGGTCTTGGAAGCGCAGTAGCTCAGGACCAAACTTTTCCCAACGACCCGTTTCAACCCAAAGATCTGCCGGCTGAACCATGGGCATTAAGATCTCAACAGCACCTGCATTGTTCATCTCTTCACGAACGATTGCTTCAACCTTACGCAATACACGTAAGCCTGTCGGCAACCAGCTGTAAAGACCTGATGCGTTACGACGGATCATACCCGCACGTAGCATTAATTGATGACTAATCACCTCAGCGTTAGCTGGGGTCTCTTTTTGTGTTGACAGCAGGTACTTGCTAACTCGCATTCCCAATATCCAGTTTAATAGTGAAATAGGCCGACATTTTAGCACCCTGTGTCTTGATGTCACCTAGTTTGTGAGCTGGTTGAGTCGCGATTGCCTGCGGGGAGGGACTAACGGCTAAAACCACGCTAAATCGATGATGTGTCAAAGAGTGAACAAAGATGACAAGGTTCAAATATGCCCTTAAAAACCCTAGCGGTACCGAATATGTCGCACATAAAGCGGCTTAAAATTTGCTTTATTAGTACGAACAAGGATACTTTTGCTAAATTGGAACCATTGCAGTGCCATTAACATTTTGTGTCGAGAATATTCGGCCTGCTAATAGCTTGCTAGGCTCGCCTAGCGAACAGGGAGTTTGACTATTGGAAATAAGAGTCGCAACACGTTCAGATTTACCCGCTTTTTTTGAATACCTTGATAAGCAGATAAGAGAGAATGGCGCTGATGACTTTCCACTGTTTCAGCCCATGTCCCGTGATGAATCATATTTGAACGACGCGATGAGAACGCGCTTTACTCAAGGTATCGACAAGATGATAGGGGAGAGTGGTTGGCGTAAAATGTGGTTAGCAATGGTCGACGACAGGGTGGTGGGTCACATAGATATTCGACCGCATCCAGAGAATCATACCCAGCATCGTGCACTATTGGGGATGGGCGTTGACTTGGCGATTCGTGGTCAAGGCCTTGCTGGAAAATTGCTTAATACCTTGTTTGATTGGACGGCGAGTAGCAGCCATTTGGAGTATCTTGATTTGTGGGTGCTATCTGATAATCAAGCGGCTTATAAGCTCTACCAGCGCAATGATTTTATTAAATGCGGTGAAGTGAATGACATGTTCAAGATTGATGGTCGCTCACTCTCTTACACCATGATGTCGCGTCGAACTGCGCTCTAATCTCATCAGGGATTAATCGAATAAAAAGGGAGGCTTTCGCCTCCCTTTTTCAATCCTTTTATAAGCCATCTTGCGCGCGGCGCTTCTTAAAATCAGAGGCTTCGAGCCATTTAGGCCAATCACTGCTATTGGCTAACTGATTTAATATATCGCTGATAAGACTCAAATCTTGCGCGACGCCACCAAGATCCCAATTGGGAGCATAATCATCGGCTCCCTGATGGTATTTATGGGCGATATAGTCTGGGTCGGTATCACCTAGGCTCATAAACATTAAGCCTGGTACGCCTTGCTTGGCGAGCGCAAAATGATCTGAGCGGAACATCAAGCCATTTTGGGGACGTGGGTCGGCTTTAACCCAGCGACCGTTCGCTTTCGCTGCCTTATCTAAGTAGCTCTCTAGCCCAGAGACTCCTTCACCATAGCGTAAAATGTAATCGACCCCTTTACCAACATTCATGCCATCGATATTTAAAAATGACACCAATTTTTTGGTGGCAACGGGAGGATGCTCGGCAAAATATTGCGCCCCAATCAGTCCCGTTTCTTCGGCGGTAAAGGCGGCAAATAGCATAGAACGTTTTGGCGCATCATCACCTGTTAACCCTTTGAAGTGACGGGCAAGTTGCAATACCCCTGCGACGCCAGAAGCATTGTCGACTGCACCGTTATAAATACGTGTTTTGCCATCTTGAACCGTTTTACCTAAGTGATCCCAATGGGCATGCATCACTAGCCACTCATCTGCTTGGCTGGTGCCTGGTAACAAGCCTGCAATATTATAGGAGGTAGCGAGCTCAATCTCATTGTCTAGCGTGAGGTTGGCTTTTAGATTGAGGGGAATGGCTTTGAATCCGGGCTTGGCAGCGGTTAGCTTGAGTTGATCGTAATTGCGTCCTGCAGCGGTAAATACCTTTTGTGCCACACTGTGCTGTATCCAGCCCATGATGCCAACTTGAGACAAGTTGTTATTGTTATCCACTAAAGTGTATTTGGTGTTGGTATTGCTGTTTTGCACCACATTCCAGCCATATGCTGCGGGTGCGGTCTCATGGACGATAAATACCGCTTTTGCCCCTTGTCTGGCCGCTTCCTCATATTTATAGGTCCAGCGCCCATAATAGGTCATGGCGTTGCCTTTAAAGAGGTTGGGATCTTGGGTGGCAAAACCGGGGTCGTTGACCAGTACGATAACGGTTTTGCCTTTAACGTCGATATTGGCATAATCGTTCCACTTATATTCAGGCGCATTAATACCATAGCCAACGAAGACCAGGTCGCTGTTGTTGACGGCGACTTTTTCTTGGATCTGCTGAGTACGTGCGGTGAACTCTATGCCATTGTTAAAGCTTAAATCACCGATGTGGAGCTGCATCGTTTGTGCAGCGCTGATCTTTGCCATCGGCACACTCTGTTTGTAGCTGTCACCAAAGCCTGGTTTTAGGCCCATCGCTTTATAGGCTGTTTCAAGGTAATCAAGAGTGAGTGTTTCTCCCTTTGACAAGGGGCCGCGTCCTTCGAACTCGTCGCTGGCGAGGGTTTGTACGTCTTGACGGAAGGAGGCTTGGTCAAACACAAATGGTGCGGCACTGGCGGCTGGCAACAGCAATAGGCAGAGCACACCCAAGAGGCGAGAGGTATTCACAGACGACGTCCTTTAGTGATGATTATGGATGTTATTGTTAGCGCATTGTAACGCTAATTCCGTCGATGATGATAGTTTATGAGCAAGGCATTGCCACAGTCGGAAGATGGCGTATATGGCTGATCCGCTTTACCCTATCTTTTATCTCTTCTATCGCCAATGATTTTGGCTGGATTACCGGCGACGATGGCGTAATCGGGCACATCTTTGGTGACGACTGCGCCCATGCCAATGACCGCGCAATTACCTATGGTGACACCATCGACAATACCCGCCTGAGCACCAATCCACACATCCTTACCGATAACAATACCTTGAGAGTTAGCGCTTTGCTGGTAGATTGGACTATCTGGCGACATGCCGTGGTTAAAAGCGTAGATGGTGACATTATTGGCGATGCGAGTTTGGTCACCAATGATGATTTTTCCTCGGCCACCATCTAATGAACAGCCATGGTTGATGGCGACTTCGTTGCCCATAACAATAGGACCGTGTAAAAAACTATCGGCGGCTATCATACATTGGTCGCCCATCACGATATCACGCCCCGGTTCGGCAAACAGTTTTGCTTGTGGTGCGATAAAACAGTTGTTACCAATGGATACGGTTTCTACTGCCATCAAATGGGCTTGAATGGCGTCTTGCCAAGGTCTGGCCCAGCTCAGGTGTTTTGGCTTTAATGAGAAATAGAGCCAAGGCATGTAAGCTAAGCGTTGCTTATGTTGGGCTTGATAATCAATGGCCTCAGACATGTTTTCGGTCCAAGTCCTGTTGTTCATTGGCGCCCTCGGCTATGGTCGAGCGCCGTATCGCTTCGACGATTATCGCTTCATCAACCACTCGCCACAAAATATCTAAATCGTATAGTGCGACTTGATACTGCTTAGGGTCGGCTTTCGCTTTCTTGTAAGCTGGTCTTGGGTCTTGGGCGAGTACGCCTTCAATAATAGCTTGCAGGTTAGGGTATTGTTGTTGCTCATATTTGGCCAATTGAGCGACCACATCATTAGCAAATTTAACTTTGGCTAATATAGGTGCCTCATGGGCAATACCACCCTGTGCATCGCTAATGGCATCGGAAAAGGGGATGTAAGGTTTAATGTCTAAAATGGGCGTGCCATCGAGCAGATCCATCGCCGAGATCTCTAACACCACCTTACCTTTGCGCTGATGGATGCCGTGCAGTTTCACTACGGATTGACCTATACCGTTGGGTCGAAAAGTTGAGCGAGTCGCAAAGACCCCTAATTTTTCATTGCCGCCCAAACGCGGTGGTCTTACCGTGGTTTTCCAGCCCTGTGCTAAGTTTTCGTGAAAGCTAAATAGCAGCCAGATGTGAGAGTACTGCTCAAGCCCACGTACAGTGTCGATATGATTGAACGGGGCTTGTAGTTCAACATATCCGCGGGCGGCCGTGACTAGGCCTGGTTGTCTAGGTATGCCGAATTTTTGCTTATAGGGGCTGCGGCAAATCGCCACTGCCTGAATTTCACGGGTCATGGTCATTAATTAGGTTTCTTCTGCGGTGCAGGGCGATGACAGATTAGTTAGCTTTAGCCGTTGGTGTGAGAATCGCTTGGCCAACACAGATTGCACGGGTAACGCAGGCCTGGGTGGCTTCTTCAAACATAAGGCAACGTTTGACCAATAGTCCATTAGCCCCTTTGTCTGCTGCGGCGCGGCGTGCTGCCGTGCGTGCTTCGCTGATAGACGCAGGCACATCATTTGCGCGTGCTTGGCAAGACTCGCCTTCGACTAAACCTTTGACCTCATAGACCTCACTGGGCTGGCTACCCTCTTGGTAAAGCACGACATCGGTGACGGCAAAATAGTCGTTAATGGCTTGACCATCTAAGTTACTGTTGAAGGTATATTCACCTGCACAGCCACCTAAGAGTAAGGCGGATAAAGCGAGCGTTGTCTTTTTCATGGTAAAGGCCTGTGTTGTGGGGCCAGCCAATGTAGATCAGGATAACTGACCTACATTGAACTGTTTAGGGCAAAATTCTAACGCTTTAGATACTTTTGATAAAGTTGTTGTTGACGATTATTGAGATCTATTTGGCGACCATCGATAAACAGCGCTTCAATCTTGCTCGATAACGGGTCAAGAATGTCGCCAGCAGAAATGATTAGGTTGGCTTTATAGCCGACGCCTATCGCGCCCATATCCTCAAGACCTAAGATTTTTGCGGCATCTAAGGTGATGCTTTTTAGCGCCTCTTGGCGGCTGAGTCCGTAAGCAACGGTTTGGCCTGCGGCGAAGGGCAAGTTACGCGCGTTCCAATCAGAGCTAAAACCGAGGGCAAAAGGGATATCGGCTTGCTTTAACAGTGATGGGATCTTAAAGCTCATCTCTGTCGGTTCATCGGTGCGCATCGGCAGGCTTAAGGTGCGGGTATAGATAACCTTAGCGTCGACCTCTTTGAGTTGGTCGGCCACACGCCAAGCATCATATCCGCCTACAATCACCAGCTTAAATTGGTAAGGCTTTGTCATCGCAATGGCTTGCTCAATCTGCTCGGCGCTATTGGCGTGCACAAATAGCTGACCTTTCCCTTGATAGAGGGATTGCATGGCTTGCCAACGGTTGTCGGTTTTATCTATGGTGCCAGCCTGCGCCGCCATATGGTACCTATAGCCGTCGATGAGTGTGGTCTCGATACTATCGAGTTGCGCATCATATTGGGCTAATTGCTTTTTTTGTGTCTCTTCGTCGTGGGCAAGGCGCCTAAGGGTTGGCCAATAAAGATGAAATTGTGCTTGGGTTGGCACTAAAGCATCTTCAATGGTCCAACTGTCTAATGACACCAGTGATGACTGACCCGCTAGTGCTTCACCTTGGGGCACGACTTGAGCATGGGTAATGCCATTAACGCGGACGGTGGGGATGATCTCTGAGTCGGGATTAAAGGCACTTATTGCCAGTAGTTGTGGGTTACTTTCGCCTACCTCATAACTGTCGTTACTCGGGCGCATCATTTCCACTTCCACTAAGCCCATGCTGGTGTCTAGGGCGATTAAGCCAGGATAAACATGTTTGCCTTTGGCATCAATAACCTGTGCATCTTGAGTACTGACCTCTGGTCCTATGGCCACAATCTGCCCCTGCTCAATGCGCAGTGAACTGCCCGTTTGTACACCATCAATGACGGTATGTAAGGTGGCATTTTGAATGACAATTGGCCCTTGTTGAGGGCTGGCTGGCACCATGTCGTGAGCTAAAACAAGGCTACTGCTTAGTGCACAGGTGACGGCTAAAAGTCTTGGAAATTGTTTCATTAGTGCGCCTCCGTTGCCGCTGTTTGATGCCAAACGTCATATTGTGTATCGCAGTGCCATTCCGGTTCGAGGATTTCGGCTGGTGTTTCGCCCTCTACCGCAGGATGTTCACTTTGTAATATGGCTTGGATCAATGCGGCGCGCTCTGTTGCAACAGCAGTCTGCATCGCTTTGTCTTGCTGGCGGTCAAAGTAGCGACGTCCCTCAATCCAGGTGGCATCAACTGTGGCATATACTGATAAAGGTGAGTTATCCCACAGTACTAGATCCGCCTGTTTACCTCGCTCGATTGAACCGACATATTCATCGATACCAAGTTGCTTGGCAGGATTAATCGTCAGCATATTCCATGCGTCGACCTGACTCATGCCGCAATACATCACAGACTTAGCTGCTTCTTGATTGAGGCGTCGTTGCATCTCATAGTCGTCAGAGTTAATGCTGGTTAATACGCCCTTGTTGTTCATTAAGCAGGTATTTTGCGGAATGGCGTCATACACCTCAAACTTGTATGCCCACCAATCGGAGAACGTTGAAGCATAGGCACCATGTTTTGCCATCTCATCGGCGACCTTGTACCCTTCCAAAATATGGGTGAAGGTGCCAACGCGAAAATCATAGGCTTCGGCGAGCCGTAAAAACATTAAGATTTCAGATTGCACGTAGGAGTGAATATGCACTTCACGCTCGCCTTTGAGCACTTGGCTTATCGCTTCTAGGCGGTAGTTAGGCTTAGGCGCTATCTGGCGACGTTTCTCGCTTGAGCGTAGATTTTGATAATCACGTGTGGCCTTGTCATAGGCTAATGCTTCATTAAAGGCTTCTTCGAAAAGCGACCTGACACCCATACGACTTTGTGGAAAGCGACGGGTAAAGTTATCGCCCCAGTTACTCTGTTTAACATTTTCCCCTAAGGCGAATTTGATACTGGCGGGGGCTTGGTCAAACTTAATGCCCTCGGCATCTTCGCCCCAACGCATCCGAATTACTTGCGCCTGCCCACCGATAGGATTAGCGCTGCCATGCAGCAGTTGAGCTGTGGTCACACCACCTGCCAGCGCACGATAGATTCCGATAGAGTCTGGATTGAGTACATCGCTGATGCGAACTTCAGAGGTGATGGCGTCGGTGCCCTCATTCGTACCGCCATTGAGGGCGATATGAGAGTGCTCATCAATAATCCCGGCGGTAATGTGTTTGCCAGTTCCATCGATCACCTGGTAGCCAGAAGGCGTTGATAGCTTTTGCCCTACCTTTTCTATTTTTCCTCGTGTGATTATTAGGTCGCTATTGGCCAATATCCCTTCGGGCGTTGATGTCCAGATGGTGGCATTTTTGATATGTAGCTTTTCGGTTTTTGGTTGATTTAACAAACCATAAGCGACATTGGGCTGTGTCAGCCGTGAGATTAACAATTTACTGGGCTTGTTGGTTTGGTCAGATTCTTCCGCCTCTTTAGCCAACTGAACACCTGCGACGGGGTGGGTGCGGTTATTTTTGTCTAACATGCGTCCATGGATCCCTTGCTCGTCAAACCAGAGTGTAAAGCGGTTGACGCCATCAAAACCTGCTTGGCCCATATCGGCATTAAAGGTGAGTCGCTGCTTGGCGTAGCTGACATCTCGTAGTGTGATCTCCTGTTCGCCGCTGCTTAAGAGCCCTTTAAGCTTGTCACCGGTTTCAATGCTTAGATCTAAGGTTAAATCACCAAGACTTATTTGGTAATCATGGTTTAACCACTGCTGGTCGCGCGAAATAAGCGCTGTTTCTTGGCCTTGTAGCCAAACGCTGTGGATTTTCCCGTTATCAAATAGATCCCCATTTGCGATAACTAAGTCAGCCATGTAGCCAGCTTTTAACTTGCCGCTAAACTCACTTATTCCTGCTATTTCTGCGGCATCAGTGGTTAACGCTGCAAGCGCCGCTTGTTTACTTAAACCCGCTTTGACCGCTTGTTTAAGGCGTGGCCAAAATGCGTCGGGTTTGATGCCATGCTGAGTCAAGGCAAAGGGGATTTCTGCGTTGGCGATAACCATTGGGTTACTTGGCGCTCTGTCCCAATGCCGTAATTGTGCCAGCGGAATTTGGCGTTCACTGCCATCATCTTTTACTTTTGGCGCCGCAGGGAAATTAAGCGGCAAAATAAGGCTATATCCGGTGGCCTTAATTTCATCTATTCGTGCATATTCTCTTCCACTTGCTAATAAACTGCCTGGTAATTGATGCTCATTCAGTAACCGGCCTGCGCGTAATAATCCGTTAAGGTCATTGCTAGCAAATATCGTTGGCTCTTTTTCTATATTGGCTAAACGGGCCAAGGCGATATTAAATTCTATTTTCTCATTAGTGGTGTTTGAAAAAGATTTATCGATATTGGCGTTATACCATTTTGCATCAGCAAGAGTTTGTCTGATTAGCGCCATACTGCCCATTAATGAACTGGGGTAATCTTGCAACGAACTGCCTTTATCGAATGCCATTAAATGGCTAGACTTGGCCTGATAGATAATGTCGTTGGCTTTTAATTGTGCCAATGACACTGTGGTGGCTCGGCCTCTAAAAATACCGTCTTGGAGTCCGGTTTGCACACTGGTAAAGCCATTATTGACCCACTTTTTAGCAGCTTCACTATCAGGGTAGATATAGTTAATCCACTCTTTTTCTGCATGGACGGCCCCATTTTCAGCATTACCGCCGATACGCTTAATTTCGTAAACCGGTGGGCTGGTCGTTTCCTGAGGGTATTTAAAATCGATGCCATACTCGGCATAAGGATCAATAAACCCCGGGTAGATAGTGTGGCCAGTTAAATCGATAATATACGCATCTTGAGGGAGCTTTCCGTCGGTGATGACAGCGCGTATTTTACTATTCTCTATCAGTAGGGTGGCATTATCGAGTTGTTTACCGGGTTCTACCATCAGCCTTGCATTGGTTAACGCAGTTAATTTTGGTGTATTATCAGTGAGTTGACTGTTTGCTTGCAGTGTTGGACTCATCAATATACCCGCTAGTATCGATAGAGTCGCAAGAGAGTGAGCGTTAGACATAGTTATTATTAGGCTTTACAGAGCGTGAAGATGGTCAAAGATTATCTTAATTTGTGAACAATTACCAAAGTGGCGTGTGCTTGTGAGATAAAATTTATGCTGGTCTTATCAGTTTATCATTTAGCGGTATTGTAAACGCGCCAAGTTAGTTCAACGCTGTCGACGAAAAAATAAAGCCAACATAAATATGTTGGCTTTATTTCTGACTAAGTCATTTACTCACTTAGTTTTGCAAAATGTGTTAGATAAGGAAGTCTTCTAGACTCTTACCATTGTCTAACTCATTTTTAAATACAGTCGGTGTACGACCTTGGCCCGTCCAAGTGATTGTTTCACCATCGACGACAATTTTATATTTAGCTGGACGCGGGGCACGTTTCTTCGGTGCCGCTTTAGTCGCTACAGCACCTAAATCATCAATAGATAAACCGACAGCTTCCATCTGTAGGCGGATCTCTTCGATTTTTGCATTACGTTCAGCCATTGCTGCACTTTCTTCTTCAGCTTGCTGGGCTTTTTCAGTGATGATTTTTTCAAGCTTAGCTGCAACATCTTTTAAATCTTCAACTGACAGTTCTTTAACAGCAGCTTTAAAACGGCGACCATGGGTCAAAATATCTAGAAATTCGCTCATGTTAATAAATTCCTGCTCGAATATATAAAGTAAATATGATTACGGCGTTAATAATAGAAACTAATATCCGCTTTATCAAACTAATTAAATAATTATTTAGCTATATATTGTAAATATTATTTCATAAGGGCAATTTCGGCTTAATTAGCTACTGTAATTCAGGCCATACATCCTAGACACAAACAACTGTTTGACTTCTTGTTGACGTTAACGTCAATGGCACGTAAAGTGACATAAGTTTGTGATAGCTCGCTATGCACTATTTTGTCCAGATTAAAGACGTAAGAAGGAAGCCTTATGAAAGTTTTGGTGCCAGTTAAACGCGTCGTCGATGCCAATGTTAAAGTCAGAGTTAACGCTGACAATACTAATGTCGATACCGCAAATCTTAAGATGGCGATTAACCCATTTTGTGAGATTGCTGTAGAAGAGGCCGTTCGTTTAAAGGAAGCTGGTGTTGTCAGCGAAATCGTTGTCGTAACGATTGGCCCTAAAGCGGCACAAGAGCAACTTCGTACAGCCATGGCACTTGGTGCTGATCGCGGTATCCATGTTGAGACCGATGATGAGTTTGCATCGCTTTCAATTGCTAAGATGCTTAACGCGATTCAAAATCAAGAACAGGCACAGTTAATCCTTCTGGGTAAACAATCTATTGATGGTGACAACAACCAAACAGGCCAGATGTTGGCGGCGCTTGGTAACATGCCACAAGCGACTTTTGCTTCTGAGGTCAAGGTTGAAGGTGACAGTGTTATTGTGACTCGAGAAATCGACGGTGGACTCCAAACCCTTAAGATGCCTATGCCTGCGGTGATCACCACAGATCTGCGTTTGAACGAACCTCGTTACGCAAAACTGCCAAATATTATGAAAGCAAAACGTAAGCCACTCGATACTGTTACGGTTGAAAGCTTAGGTGTGACGTTGAAGCAGCATCAAAATATCGTCAAGGTTGCACCGCCAGCGCAGCGTCAAGCGGGTGTGATGGTTGCGTCTGTGGAAGAGCTGGTTGAAAAGTTAAAGAATGAAGCGAAGGTGATCTAATGGCTATTTTAGTAATTGCAGAACATGATAATGCGACCCTAAAACTAGATACGGCTAAAGTCGTTGCCTGCGCTCAGGCAATTGGTGCTGACGTTGATCTATTGGTTGCAGGAGAAGATTGTAGTGCAGTGGTTGATGCTGCGAAACAGTTAACGGGTGTGCGCAAGGTATTGGTTGCCGATAATGCCGTGTATGGCAATGGTATTGCTGAAAACCTAGGTGATTTATTGGTGTCGATAGCCGCTGATTACCAACATATGTTAGCAACCGCATCGAGCTTAGGTAAAGATGTCATGCCACGCGTTGCGGCGCTACTTGATGTCGCGCAGATCTCTGAAGTGGTTGAAGTGGTTAGCGAAGATACTTTTGTGCGTCCTATCTATGCTGGTAGCGCATTGGCAACAGTGCAGAGTTTAGATGCGGTCAAAGTAATGACCGTTCGTAGCAGTGCATTCGATGCCGTTGCCAATGATGGCAATGCAGAGGTGGTTAGCTTAGATGGCGTATTTAACAGTGCGGTAGAGTTTGTGTCGCAAACTTTGACTAAATCTGAGCGCCCAGATCTGGGCGCTGCATCAGTGGTGGTTTCAGGTGGCCGAGCGATGGGTAGTGCAGATAATTTTGCAATACTTGAGCAGCTTGCCGATAAACTTGGCGGCGCACTAGGTGCCTCACGTGCTGCAGTGGATGCGGGTTATGTGCCTAATGATCTTCAGGTTGGACAAACGGGTAAAATCGTTGCACCGGATCTCTATATCGCTGTAGGTATCTCAGGTGCGATTCAGCACTTAGCCGGGATGAAAGACTCTAAGGTGATTGTGGCGATTAACAAAGATCCAGAAGCGCCTATTTTCCAAGTTGCTGACTACGGTTTGGAAGCGGATCTGTTTGATGCGGTGCCTAAGCTACTTGAGCTTATTTAAAATTATGTAAACAGTTGGTGAATGCGTTGGTGTTCATTACAATCTTATTGTGATATAGATCACAGCGAGCGGCTTTGAGGTAGCATCCTTTAAGCCGCTTATGTTTTTATGTGCCTCACGTTGACCGATAGTGACATTGGTTGGCGTCCTGAGACGTAGAGGTGCATTAAATATCAGTAGTATTCGTTAGGGTGATGCCGTATAGCGAATAGGAAAGGATTTGGTGCCGAAGTGGTTGAGTTCATCAAGGCTCGCTGCTGGGGCTGTCATCGAATAGAGACAGTACTGCCATAGTGCTTTTTATCCGGAATGATAAAAAGATTGTATACCGAAGCATGGTATCACTATGGAGCGCTACTGATAGGACAGGTGAGGTATCGTTAGCTATATGCCACCAGTTCAGTTGCCCTCCATTCGTAATTAAACGAAGACAATATAAAACAATGACAACTTTGAGTTATGCCGATTCGGCACTTTCTTTGCTGCCGCCTGTAGTAGCGATTCTGCTTGCGATTTTTACACGCCGTGTTTTGCTCTCTTTGGGGTTAGGGATCCTGCTCGGTGCCATTTTTATTGCCGACTATTCACTCTCGGGCACAGGGCAATATCTAAGTCAGCAGGTGGTGGGACTATTTTGGGATGATGGTTCCTTAAACAGCTGGAATGTTTATCTACTCGGCTTTTTGATTTTACTGGGGATGATAACAGCGCTGATCACTGTCAGTGGTGCCGCGAAAGCCTTTGCCGATTGGGCACGTCAACATATCCGTAGTAAGCGTGATGCCAAGTTACTCACCATGTTCTTAGGTTGTGTGGTCTTTATCGATGACTACTTTAACAGCTTAGTGGTGGGGAGTGTCGCGCGTCCATTGACCGACCGCTACTATATTTCGCGCAGTAAACTCGCTTATTTGCTGGATTCAACTGCTGCACCGATCTGTGTGATTTCACCAGTATCAAGCTGGGGCGCTTATATTATTGCCCTCATCGGCGGCATCTTAACCGCGCATGGCTTTACTGACACGGGCCATTTGAGTGTGTTTATTCAGATGATCCCCATGAACTTCTACGCCATCTTTGCGCTATTGCTGCTACTTTGCGTTGCCTTTATGGGCTTAGATGTTGGCCCAATGCGCCAGCATGAACTCAATGCCCAAAAAGGCATATTATATGATGAGAGCAAAGGCTTACCGCCAGGCGCAAACAGTGATCTACCCGAGGCCGATACGGGGAAGATTCTGGGTCTGTTTTTACCGATAACGGTATTGGTCTTTGCGACTATCTATTTCATGATCAGCAGTGGGGCTGACGCCCTCGCGGCCGACAGCCTGCCCTTTAGTGTGATTGGTGCGTTTGAAAAAACTGACGTTGCTTCATCACTCTTTTACGGCGCTATCGTTGGTTTACTGGCGACTTTAGTGTTGGTTGTTAGCCAAGGGCTAGACAAGAAGTTAATTGTTAAAGGTGTCGTTGCAGGCGCACGCTCTATGCTGCCAGCTATCTATATCTTGTTGTTTGCGTGGACCATCGCCGGTGTCATTGGACAGATGGAAACAGGTAAATATATGGCTAGCCTAGCCACTGGGAATATTCCGTTTGCTCTGTTGCCTGCGGTACTGTTTGTACTGGCGGGGCTGACAGCATTTTCAACAGGCACCAGCTGGGGAACGTTTGGGATTATGTTGCCTATCGCTGCCGATATGGCGATGGGTACGCATACCAATATGATGTTACCTATGTTAGCGGCTGTGTTGGCGGGCGCGGTATTTGGTGACCACTGTTCACCTATCTCTGATACGACTATTTTGTCGTCAACTGGCGCTAACTGTCATCATATCGACCATGTGCTAACCCAGTTACCTTATGCAGTGATAGTAGCGGTGATCAGTCTTGGCGGTTATACAGTGCTTGGCTTTACTGAGTCATTAGCTGCTGGATTGGCAACCTGTAGTGTATTGTTTGTGATAAGCATTTTGATACTACGTCACAAGGCAAACCAAGCGGTTAGCTGATTTTGAATGTGTTTAAATAATAAAAATGCCGCTAACTTAGCGGCATTTTTTATGGGGGGCTTGCTTGGTGACAAGCCTCGTTTAGTTTAGTCCACGACGCTTAAGTAGCGCATCTGTGGTGGGGGCTTCACCGCGGAAGGCTTTATAGGCTTCCATTGGAGGGATGCTATTACCCACTTCACGAATGGTCTTACGGAACTTCATTCCTATCTCACGGTTTAAGCCGCCTTGCGTCTGCACGTAAGCAAAGGCATCGGCCGCTAAGATCTCACTCCACATATAGGCATAGTAGCTGGCAGAGTAGCCACCTGGGAATGCATGAGCAAAGTAGGTCGACTTATAGCGTGGCGGCACGGCGGCGATATCGACGCCATGTTTTTTCAGTGCTGCCGCTTCAAACTGTGCAACATCTTGCAAGGAGGCGTCTGCAGGCAGTGAATGCCACTCTAAATCTACCAGAGCTGCAGCCATATACTCGAGTGTATCGAAGCCTTGGTTAAAGCTGCGAGATTTGAGCAGTTTGTTTAAAAGCTCCTCAGGGATCACTTCACCTGTCTGATAGTGTTTGGCGTAATTGGCTAACACTTCTGGGTGCGCGGCCCAATCCTCTTCGAAAGTCGATGGGAACTCAACAAAGTCACGGGATACTGCCGTTCCAGATAGGCTAGGGTAGGTCACCTTTGAGAACATGCCATGGGTACCGTGACCCATCTCATGGAACATGGTGGTGACTTCATCGTAGCTGACGAAGGTTGGCTCGCCATCCGGTGCCTTTTTGATGTTCATGACATTGACGACTACAGGCTTGCTGTTTAATAGTGTTGATTGGGTCACGAATGAGCTCATCCATGCACCGCCACGTTTGCCTTCTCGGGCAAAATAGTCGGCGTAGAAGATAGCCATTGAGCTACCATCGACATCAAACATCTCGTAGGCTTTAATATCTTCATGGTATACAGGCAGATCAGGACGTGGTTTTAAGGTGACACCGTAGAGTTTTTCTAGGGTAAAGAAGACACCATCTTCTAGTACGCGGTTGAATTCAAAATAGGGTTTGATTGAAGCTTCATCGAGATCGAATTTTTCCTGACGCACTTTTTCGGCATAGAATGCCCAATCCCAAGGCGCTAGCGTAAACTGGCCGCCCGTTTTGTTGATCATCGTCTGAATGTCGTCGGCTTCTTTTTGGGTGTTGGCCACAACAGCAGGAACCATAGAGCCAAACATCTCGTATACAGCTTCAGGCGTTTTAGCCATCTGCGGCGTCAGGCGATAGTCAGCCCAGCTATCATAACCTAGCAGTGCCGCACGCTCGGCGCGCAGCTGTGCTAGGCGTGATACCAATGAGGCGGTTTCATTGTCACCGCTCATGCCGCGATCAGAAGAGGCTTGCCAGACTTGTTGGCGTAGTTCCCGATTTTCCAGTTTAGCCAATATCGGCTGACGGGTGGTGTTGGTAATACTGATAAGGTACTTCCCCTCATGACCTTGTGCTTTGGCGTCAGCCTTTGCTGCGCGGATTTCACTGTCGGAGAGGCCTTTTAGTTCACCTGCAGAATCAACGATGACCGCGATCTCTTTAGTGAGTCTCAGTAGGCGCTGACTAAATTCGTTGGTCAGGGTCGATTGCTCTTCATTAAGCACACGAATTTGGGCTTTTTGGGTGTCGGTTAACTTAGCGCCAGCCATGACGAAACGTTGATGGTAGATCTCAATGAGGCGCACTTCTTCGGCAGTTAGCCCTAACTGCTGGCGTTGCTGATAAAGGGTGTCGATACGGGTAAATAGCGCCGAGTTAAGGTGGATGTTGTCAGAGTGCGCCGCCATTTTGGGGGCCATCTCACCTTGAATTTTCCGCAAGGTTGGGTTGCTGTTGGAGCCCGCTAAATTATAGAACACCTTTGAGGCGCGATTCAGTAGTTCGCCACTGGTTTCTAGGGCGACGATAGTGTTTTCAAAACTCGGTTGCTCGCTGTTATTAGCAATCGTGAGTACTTGCTGATAATGCGCCGCAATGCCTTGTTCTAGTGCAGGTTGAAAATGGATGTCTTTAATGATGCTAAAGTCAGGTGCTTGATATTGAAGTAAGCTGGCACTCATCAATGGGTTTTGACTTTGAGGTGCGGCTACAGCTGGGGAGTTTGTGGTGTTATCACTTAACGAACAGCCTGAGATCATCAATGTCGTGGCTATCGATACTGCAAGTAATGTTTTACGCATGTGTGGAAAAGTCCTCAATTGTTGTATGACTATTATTCTTGTAGATTCAAGGTAACAAGGCTTACTTAAAACTGTCTGAAAACCTTGATGGTTCACGCTCATTATTCATGGTTTTCGAGGCGCAATTATATTTAATGTGCTTAATTGAGATTTGCGTTGTAAAAAGCGTGTTAAAGGTCTTTTTATACGCGGGGTTTACGCTGCTAAATTGCACGAGATAATGCTAGAATCTCAAGCTAAAAAATAAATAAAGGAAACTTTCCCTTGGCGCAGCTCTATTTCTACTACTCGGCGATGAATGCGGGTAAATCGACGTCTCTATTACAGTCTTCTTATAACTATCGTGAACGTGGTATGAACACCTTAGTGATGACCGCATCCATTGATGATCGTTATGGGGTGGGTAAAGTCGCATCACGTATCGGTATTGAGACCGATGCTCAGGTGTTTGGCAGTAATGATAATTTAAGTGAGATGATTCGTAGCGCCAATGAAGCACAAACATTGCACTGTATCTTAATCGATGAATCTCAGTTTCTCAGTAAAGAGCAAGTTAAGCAGCTGACTTATGTGGTGGATATATTAGACATCCCTGTGCTGTGTTATGGCCTTAAAACCGATTTCCAGGGGGAGCTATTTAGCGGTAGCCAATATTTGCTCGCATGGGCAGATAAGCTGGTTGAACTTAAAACCATTTGTCACTGCGGCCGTAAGGCGAACATGGTAGTGCGATTAGATGGTGAAGGTAAGCCGATGAAAGAGGGTGAACAGGTCGCTATTGGTGGTAACGAGAGTTATGAGTCGGTGTGCCGTAAACACTTCCGTGAGTTTTTGTGGGACTAACTCCACTTCTCCCACTGTATATTCACAAAAAGGTGACTTGAAAATGTCTCTTTTATGTTGAGTGAGCCAAAGCTGTAAGTCCTGTATTTGATCAGAAAACCACCCAGTTGGGTGGTTTTTGATACTGACGCTATTGGATAGGTAATACTAAAACATCATCTCAGGGACATGCTCGGGTACGACAAGCTTACCTGCTGTTTTTTCAACGATCTCCTCAACACTAACACCTGGTGCACGCTCAAGCAGGTGGAAGGCACCGTCTTTGATTTCAAGAAATGCTAAATCAGTGAGCACTCGTTTAATGCAGCCATATCCTGTTAGCGGTAACTCACATACAGGTAACAGCTTTGAGTTGCCATATTTATCAGCGTGCATCATGGTGACAATAATATTGTCAGCACCAGCCACTAAGTCCATGGCACCGCCCATTCCTTTGATCAGTTTGCCAGGGATCATCCAAGAGGCGATTGAACCGTTCACATCGACTTCAAATGCACCAAGTACGGTTAAATCAACATGGCCGCCGCGGATCATGGCAAAGCTTTCCGCCGATGAGAAAAAAGACGCGCCAGCCACTGCGGTAACGGTTTGCTTACCCGCATTAATCAGATCGGCATCGATAGTCTCTTCAGTGGGGAACTCCCCCATACCCAGCAGGCCGTTTTCAGATTGCAGCATGACTTCCATGCCATCAGGAATATAGTTAGCAACTAACGTTGGAATACCAATACCTAGATTGACATAAAAGCCATCTTGCAGCTCTTGGGAAACACGTTGTGCCAGTTGTTCTCTTGATAAAGCCATGGTGTTTCCTTCTAGTTAGCCGCTGTTTTAACGGTACGTTGCTCGATGCGTTTTTCAAAAGTCCCTTGGATCACGCGGTCAACATAGATCCCCGGAGTGTGGATATGATCCGGATCAAGTTCGCCAGGTTGCACGATATGTTCAGCTTCTACCACGGTAATTTTACCTGCGGTGGCCATCATAGGGTTGAAGTTAGCGGCTGTTTTGCGGAACACTAAGTTACCCATTGTGTCGGCTTTCCACGCACGAACTAAGGCAAAATCTGCTGTGAGTGCAGGCTCTAGCACATAATGACGCCCTTCAATCTCTCGGGTCTCTTTGCCTTCAGCGACTGGCGTGCCGTACCCTGTTGCGGTAAAGAAAGCGGGAATCCCCGCGCCGCCCGCTCGAATTTTTTCAGCTAAAGTTCCTTGAGGCGTCAAGATAACGTTTAGCTCGCCCGACAACATCTGCTGCTCAAAGGTGGCATTTTCGCCCACGTATGAGGCGATCATTGTACTGATTTGACGGCTTTTAAGCAGCAAGCCTAAACCAAAGTCATCAACGCCTGCGTTGTTTGAGATTGCGGTAAGTCCGGTAGGACCCATTTTGACCATCTGCGCGATGAGCCCCTCTGGGATACCACATAAACCAAATCCGCCGACCATAACGGTCATGTTGTCGCTTAACCCTGCGAGTGCTTCATCGTAGCTGCCAACCAGCTTATTGAGTCCTGCCATTATAATTATCTCCTTTGAGAGTCATCCTAGACTAGGTCTAAGACTATTTATGCTGTTGTCGCTAGCGCGACCTTTGAACCCGAGGCTCTACCAATCGCGCGGCTAATACTGTTACCAGCGTCGATAAGTTGCTGAAGTTCGATACCAGTATCAATACCTAATCCATGTAACATATAAACGAGATCTTCCGTCGCCAAATTACCCGATGCGCCTTTGGCGTAGGGACAACCGCCAAGCCCTGCGACTGAACTATCAATCACGCTGACACCGGTTTCTAAACAGGCGAGGATATTGGCAAGTGCCTGACCATAGGTGTCATGAAAGTGAAGTGCGAGCTTATCAACGGGGACTTTATTGGCGACAGCTTCCACCATATTACGGGCATTTTTAGCTGTGCCAACGCCTATGGTGTCACCCAGTGAAATCTCATAGCAGCCCATTTTGTAAAGGATTTCTGCCACGCGAGCCACTTCGCTCACCGCAATATCCCCCTCATAAGGGCAACCCAATACACAGGACACATAGCCACGAACGCGGACATTGCTCGCGCTAGCGCGCTCCATTACTGGGATAAAGCGTTCAATAGACTCTTCAATTGAGCAGTTAATATTACGTTGGCTAAAGCTTTGCGACGCGGCGCCAAAGATGGCAACCTCATCGGCACCAGCGTCAAGCGCAAGTTCCAGTCCCTTTAGGTTAGGGGTGAGGGCGCTGTAGACCACACCGCTACGCTTGTTGAGGCGTTTGAATATCTCAGCCGAATCGGCCATCTGCGGTACCCACTTAGGTGATACAAAGCTGCCCGCTTCAATGCGGGTTAACCCTGCGGCACCGAGTTTGTCGATAAGCAGCAGTTTATCGGCTGTCGTGACGGCTTTCTCATTTTGCAGCCCGTCGCGAGCCCCAACTTCGAAGATGCTAACTTTAGTTGGCATCATGATGGTTTATCCTCTTTAGGCGTGACCTCTAACAGTAGCGCACCGTCGCTGACCAGTTCACCTGGTTCAAAGAAGAAAGCGTTAACTGTGCCATCAAATGGCGCTTCGATGGTGTACTCCATTTTCATCGCCTCCATGACCATTAAGCCTTGGCCCTGGGTGACCTCACTACCGACCTCCACCAAATGGGTCACAATAGTGCCATTCATCGGCGCTTTAAGCTTATCTTCACTACTGGATTGTTCTTCAATCACTTCGGTTTGAAGGGCACGGTAGTGGTAGCTGCCCGTTGGTAAAAATAGGGTAAAGTCATCACCTTCACGGCTGACAGGAACTTTACTCTTATGACCATTGATCTCGGCATGCAGCAGATCTTGTTTAAGCTCGCCGCTGAGGTTCAGTCGCTGCTCATTGAGCATTAGGTAGTAACAATCGCCCACTTGGCTTAAGGTGAGGTGCTGTATTTGTTGCTGATCATCAAGCAGTGACAACTGATGTATGCCGCTGCGATTTAGTCTAAACCCTGTGACCTCACCCCATGGTGAGTAGGGATCTTGGCTGTTTGTTGCGGTCAGCTTTGCCTGCTCTTTTTGCGCGCTCAGATGATAAAGTGCGGCCAGTGCTAACGCACTATTTTGCTCGCCACTACTGTCACCATCGAGATCTGCACCAATCAGGGTTTCGCCGTAACGGTCTATGAAGTCGGTGCTAAAGTCAGCGTCACTAAAGGCTCGATGCTCAGCAATATTGGCTAAGAACTCGATATTGTGTTTTAGGCCACTGATTTGATAAGACTCAAGCGCATGCACTAAGCGTTGCAGTGCACGTGGCCTCGACTCATCCCAGACGATGAGCTTGGCGATCATCGGATCGTAAAAGTTACTGATCACATCGTTTTCGCGAATACCAGAGTCGATACGCACATAGCGGTTTTGCTCTGGTTCACGTAGAAAGTTTAACTTACCGCTAGCGGGTAAAAATTCATTTTGGGGATCTTCAGCGTAAATGCGCACTTCAAACGAGTGGCCGTGAATACGTACTTCATCTTGGCTGAGGGGTAACTCGCTACCGCTGGCGACCATTAACTGCCATTTGACCAAGTCTTGCCCTGTAACCATCTCGGTGACCGGGTGTTCGACCTGCAGACGGGTGTTCATCTCCATAAAATAGAAACTGCTGGCTTCGTCAGTGGCGTGGGTATCGAGTAGGAACTCGACCGTACCAGCGCCTACATAATCAATGGCTTTAGCCGCTGCCACTGCTGCCTCTCCCATGGCGCGACGTAAGCTGTCTGATAGACCCGGTGCTGGGGCTTCCTCTACCACTTTTTGGTGACGACGTTGAATTGAGCAGTCTCGGTCTGACAGATAGATGCAGTTACCTTGGGTGTCGGCAAATACTTGTACTTCCACATGGCGCGGCTGTCTTAAATAACGCTCAATCAGTAACTTATCATTACCAAATGAGGAGGCGGCTTCACGGCGGGCAGAGTTAATGGCCTCTAAAGCTTCCTTTTCAGACTCAACAATTCGCATCCCTTTCCCGCCGCCGCCATAGGCTGCCTTGATAAGTTGTGGGAAACCAATCTCTGTTGACGCCTTAAGGAGCGTCTCATCGCTCTGATCGTCACCATGGTAGCCAGGCACTAATGGTACATTGGCTTTTTCCATGATGATCTTAGCCGCACTTTTACTGCCCATGGCATCGATGGCATCGGCACCAGGCCCAACAAAGGCGATACCCGCTTGTTCACACTGGCGAGCAAAGCCTGCGTTTTCCGACAGGAACCCGTAACCTGGGTGAACGGCTTGGGCGCCACTGCGCTTAGCGATATCTAAAATTAGCTCACCTTTTAGGTAAGACTCGCTCGGTGCGCTGCCGCCCAGATAGAAAGATTCATCAGCCATGGCCACATGACGTGCATCTTTGTCGGCATCAGAGTATAAGGCTACGGTTTTTACGCCCATGGCATTGGCGGTCTTGATGATGCGACAAGCAATTTCACCGCGGTTGGCAATAAGTAATTTGGTAAACATAACTAGCGTGCTCCCGGGTTTGGCTTGGCAATAGGGTATTGATTCATCGTTGTTTTCATATCGCTTTCCAATCAGGCTTGCGTTTATCAAAAAAGGCGTTGAGTCCCTCTTGGCCCTCATTGGAGACCCTAATGCGGGCAATGCGCTCACTTGTATAGGCCAGCGTATTGGCATCGATAACCCCATCTTCGAGACGGGACAATAAGGTTTTGACCCATGCCATGCCCTGAGGACTGTTGCTCAATAGGGCTGCAATGATCGGCTCGGCGGCGGCTTCAAGATCGTCGCTAACTTCATGCACCACATCGAGCTTTAGCGCTTGCTCGGCGCTAAAACGTTCGGCGGTTAGCATGTAACGGCGTGACGCGCGTTGTCCCATGGTGCGTGCCACGTAGGGGCTTATTACGGCTGGAATTAATCCCAGTTTTACTTCGCTTAAACAGAAGCTTGCTCGTGTGGTGGCGATAGCGATATCACTGGCGCAGATTAAACCCAGCGCGCCGCCAAATGCAGCGCCTTGCACTAAAGCAACTGTGGGTTTAGGAAACTTATCTAATTTATGCATCAAGGTGGCTAGCGCATTGGCATCGGCCAAGTTTTGCTCAAAATCCATCTTTGCTTGTTTGCGCATCCAGTTGAGATCGGCACCGGCGCTGAAATTCTTGCCATTGGCTTTAAGCACTAATACTTGGCAGTCATCATTGCTGGCAAAGCCATCTAGCGCAGCGATCATCTCGCTTATCATCACCTCATCGAAGGCGTTGTGTTTTTCGGCGCGATTTAGCACCATCTCTCCCACGCCGCTATGTAAAGCGCAAGAGAGGTACTCAAATTGTGCGGTGTGTGGTGTGTTACTTGTCATGATATTGCTTCCTTAGCTGCAGGTCAGAAACTCGGTTAACTGGAGGTTCGCTTACATGCGGAACACACCAAACTTAGTCTCTTTGACTGGCGCATTTAAGGCCGCTGACAAGGCTAAACCGACAACATCACGTGTTTGTGCTGGGTCAATAATGCCATCATCCCACAAGCGTGCGCTGGCATGATACGGATGACCCTCTTTGTCATATTGCTCAACAATCGGCGCGCGAAACGCGGCTTCATCCTCACTTGACCATTCAACCCCTTTACGGGCAAGTCCGTCTCGGCGAACGGTCGCCAATACGCCTGCTGCTTGTTCGCCACCCATGACTGAGATTCGTGCGTTAGGCCACATCCACATCATGGTCGGTTCAAATGCTCGGCCACACATACCGTAGTTACCTGCGCCATAACTACCACCAATAATGACAGTGAATTTAGGCACGTTGGCACACGATACCGCAGTCACCATTTTGGCTCCGTGTTTCGCAATGCCTTCATGCTCATATTTTTTGCCTACCATAAAGCCTGTGATGTTTTGTAAAAACAGCAGTGGGATTTTGCGTTGGCAACATAGCTCAATAAAGTGTGCGCCTTTTTGCGCCGACTCTGAGAATAAAATGCCGTTGTTGGCCACGATACCGACAGGATAGCCATGAATACGGGCAAAGCCACACACTAAGGTTGCGCCATAGTTAGCTTTGAACTCGTCAAAATCAGAGTCATCGACGATACGGGCAATGACCTCTTTAACATCGAAAGGCTTCTTCAAATCGGTACCGACGATGCCGTAGAGTTCGTTAATATCGTACTTAGGGGGTTTAGCTGGGCTGAGTAAGCTTTCTATCTGCTTATTATGATTGAGACGTGTAACGGCTTTACGTGCCAGTTCTAATGCGTGCTCATCATTTTGTGCCATATGGTCGGCAACACCCGATATTTTAGTGTGTACTTCAGCGCCACCGAGTTCTTCGGCCGTGACCTCTTCACCGGTTGCAGCCTTTACTAATGGTGGCCCCGCCAAGAAGATAGTGCCTTGCTCTTTAACAATAATTGACTCATCGGCCATGGCAGGCACATAAGCGCCACCTGCGGTACATAGACCCATCACCACAGCGATTTGCGGAATACCCAACGCTGACATTTGGGCTTGATTGTAGAAGATGCGGCCAAAATGGTCGCGGTCGGGGAACACCTCATCTTGACGTGGCAAGTTAGCTCCGCCCGAGTCCACCAAATAGATGCATGGGAGGTGACATTGTTTGGCGATATCTTGAGCACGAAGATGCTTTTTGACCGTAATAGGGTAGTAGGTGCCGCCTTTAACGGTGGCGTCGTTAGCGATGATCATGCATTCGACACCACTAACACGGCCAATACCCGCAATGATCCCTGCTGCGGGCACGACATCATCGTAAACTTGATAAGCGGCAAACTGTGAGATCTCTAGAAAAGGCGAACCCGAGTCGAGTAGTTTCTCAACCCGCTGGCGTGGTGATAGTTTACCGCGCGCCAGATGGCGCTCCATGGCGACAGGTCCGCCACCTAGCTCTATGTCGGCGAGTTTAAGTTTAAGATCGGCGACCACATCGCTCATCTGTTGATGCTTAGCTTTGAACTCATCGCTGCGGGGGTTGATTCTACTGCTCAGTTGCGTCACGGCAATGTTCCTTTTTAATACTGTGAAGGTCTCGATAAGCGCGGTGGCTTACCCGTTGGCCGAGCAGTGCTCGGCCTAGTAGAAGCTAAGCCTATTTCGACTCGTTAAACAGTTCTCGGCCAATCAACATACGGCGAATTTCCGAGGTGCCTGCGCCAATTTCATACAGCTTGGCATCACGCAGCAAGCGACCCGTCGCGTATTCGTTAACGTAACCGTTACCGCCAAGTAATTGGATAGCATCTAGGGCCATTTTTGTGGCCAACTCGGCTGAGTAAAGAATAGCGCCAGCGGCATCTTTGCGGGTGGTTTCACCGCGATCGCACGATTTAGCAACGTTATAGATGTAAGATTTTGCCGCGTTCATACCTGTGTACATGTCTGCGAGCTTGCCTTGAACTAGCTGGAATTGACCAATAGACTTACCAAACTGCTCACGTTCATGGATGTATGGCACCACAATATCCATACAAGCCGTCATGATGCCAAGCGGCCCGCCAGACAACACGACGCGCTCATAATCTAGGCCGCTCATCAGTACCTTAACGCCATTGTTGAGGCCACCTAGGATGTTCTCTTCAGGTACTTCGCAATCTTCAAACACAAGTTCACAGGTGTTTGAGCCGCGCATGCCCAGTTTGTCTAGCTTCTGTGCTTGACTAAACCCTTTGCTGCCGCGCTCAACGATAAAGGCTGTGATGCCGTGGGCACCTTTGTCTAAATCGGTTTTGGCGTAGATAACATAGGTGTTAGCATCGGGGCCGTTAGTGATCCACATCTTATTGCCGTTGAGGATATAACGATCACCCTCTTTACGAGCATGTAGCTTCATCGACACCACATCTGAGCCAGCATTGGGCTCACTCATGGCCAAAGCGCCAATATGTTCGCCACTCACCAGTTTGGGCAGGTATTTAGCTTTTTGCGCTGCGTTGCCGTTGCGGTTGATCTGGTTAACACACAGGTTAGAGTGCGCGCCATAGCTGAGACCAATTGACGCAGAGGCACGTGATATCTCCTCCATCGCGACGACATGAGCAAGGTAGCCCATGTCTGCGCCGCCATATTCTTCGGGGACGGTAACCCCTAATAGTCCCATGTCACCTAGGACTGGCCAGAGTTCATTTGGGAAGGTATTTTCCTGATCGACCTTGGCAGCGATAGGGGCGATTTCGTTGGCTGCGAAGCTTTGCACTGCATCACGCAGCATATCGACATCTTCACCAAGGCCGAAATTTAGAGAGGAGTAGAGTTGAGTCATTGTTTTATCCTACAGGTCTATTTTTTATAATTTTTTTAATAATGATTGTTCTAGTATTCGTTGCTTGTGTTAATTTTGTATGGTCTACGCTAACAGATGATCATTGCTGTTGTTCAAGCGCTGCACGGCATTGCTGCTCGGCGGAGTTGAGTTCCATTAGCACAACTTTGATATCATCCATCTGCTGCTGCAGCGCCGATTTTTTATCTTCAACGAGCTCAAGCATGGTATGCAGTTGGCTAGAGCTGTTTTTGTCGGCATCGTAAAGCTCAAACAAGCGACGTGTTTCCGCCAAGGAGAAGCCGAGGCGTTTACCGCGTAAAATCAGTTTGAGGCGTACCCTATCTTTCAGACCATAGATGCGAGTTTGCCCACGACGCTTGGGCTTTAGCAGGCCTTGGTCTTCATAAAAGCGGATACTACGGGTGGTGATATCAAACTCTTTCGACAGCTCGCTAATCGAATAAGTGGTTTGGGGGCTGTGTTTGTCACTCATCAAAAAATACCATAACAATTAACATTCATTGAACGATATATGAAGTTTACGTAAAGGTAAAGATTTTAGGTTTGTCATTTGGGGTTAATTATTGATTTAGCTGTCAGGATTTTGTGACGTAAAAGGGCAATGCTTTTTTGCTGAGATTTAGCTAACCAATTAATTAAAATCAATAAAGTTAGTGTTTAGTTAGTTTTTCTTTCAAGTGTGATATTTCTCCTCGCGCTGTTTTATCTACTTTAGGGGTTATCCCAAGGTCTAATGGGCAATGTGTGGCCTTTGTTCATAATGGCTGCAATGGTCTGATGGCGGATAACGCTGTTGTGCCAACCAAACACGCAGGAAGGGGTAGTCGACAGTCAATGTGACCATAGTGTCAACGGCTGTCATGGGGAGACGGTCACATGAAGGAATTGCATAACCAGTTACATCAAGAATCAATTAATCATCCAGAAACCTTTTGGGCAAAGGCTGCTGATGCCTTGAGTTGGCAAACGCCGTTTGCCAAGGTGCTCGATGCTAGCGACGCGCCAATGTATCGCTGGTTCAGCGGCGGGGAGCTTAATACTTGCTATAACGCCGTGGACAGGCATGTAGAGGCAGGTCGAGGTGATCAGGTTGCTATTCAATATGTTAGTCCGGTGACAGATACCGAGTATGGCATAACCTATAACGAGTTACTGGCGCAAGTGAGCCGTCTAGCAGGTTACATGGCAAGCCAAGGAGTGACTAAGGGGGATAGGGTGATCATCTATATGCCGATGATCCCTGAGACCGCTTATGCGATGCTGGCTTGCGCGCGTCTTGGTGCCATTCATTCGGTAGTGTTTGGTGGTTTTGCTGCCAATGAGCTGGCGACACGCATTAATGATGCAAAGCCAAAAATGATCTTATCTGCCTCTTGTGGTATCGAACCCTCAGGTGTCGTGGCTTATAAACCTCTGCTTGATGATGCAATTGCTCAGGCAAGTCATCAGGTAGAGCAATGCCTTGTTCTGAGTCGCTCGCAGTTGCATGCTGATTTAGTGGCGGGACGGGATGTGGATTGGCAAAAGGCGATGGCCGATGCGCCAAATATTGATTGTCAGCCCGTTGCTGCCACTGACCCACTCTACGTGCTTTATACCTCAGGTACTACAGGGCAACCAAAAGGCGTTGTACGGGATAATGGTGGCCATGCCGTGGCGCTCGCTTGGTCGATGAAGAACATTTATGACATTAATGCTGGCGATGTATTTTGGGCGGCCTCAGATGTGGGTTGGGTCGTTGGCCACTCATACATTGTTTATGGTCCCCTATTAGTCGGTGCGACCACCTTGCTATTTGAAGGTAAACCAGTCGGTACTCCCGACCCTGGTATTTTTTGGCGCATCATAGCCAACTATAACGTTAAGAGCTTCTTTACTGCACCGACAGCGATTCGCGCAATTAAGCGTGACGATCCCGATGGTGATTTTTTAAATGATGTCGATTTAAGCGGCTTACAAACCTTATTTTTGGCGGGCGAACGTTGTGACCCAGATACCTTACATTGGGCTGAGCAGCGACTTAATAAACCTGTTATCGACCACTGGTGGCAAACGGAGACAGGTTGGCCTGTAGCGGCAAACATGATGGGCACAGCACCGGTTCCGGTTAAGGCCGGATCGCCAGCGTTAGCCGTGCCTGGTTATGACGTGCAAGTGGTTGATGAGGTGGGCGAACAGGTACCAGCTGATCAAACGGGTAATGTGGTGATTAAATTGCCATTGCCCCCAGGTACCTTGGCAACCCTTTGGCAAAATGAGGCGCGTTATAAAGAGAGTTACCTGTCGATGTACCCGGGATTTTATCTTACCGGCGATGCGGGTTACATGGATGAAGAGGGCTACCTTTATATCATGAGTCGCATTGATGACATCATCAATGTTGCGGGTCATCGTCTATCGACGGGGCGTTTTGAAGAAGTGTTGTGTCAACATGAAGCAGTAGCTGAGGCTGCGGTGATCGGTGTCGATGATAAGCTCAAAGGTCAGGTGCCGTTGGGACTGGTCGTTCTGAAGAAGGGGTGTACCTTAAGTGATGAACAACTCTATAAAGAGTTGATTGCTATCGTTCGTGATCAAATCGGCCCAGTGGCTTCTTTTAGGCTGGTGAGCGCGGTACCTAAATTGCCCAAGACACGTTCGGGTAAAATTTTGCGCGGTACCATGCGTAAAATTGCCGATAATCAGAACTATAAGATGCCCGCCACTATTGAGGATCCCTATACGTTAGAGTTAGTGCGCAATGCATTGACCCGCATGGGGTACGCCGATGCACATGTATAGCGAAAAAGTCGCTTAGCATCAACTAAAGGGCCTTTTGGCCCTTTTTTTAACGTCATTTTTTAAAAGAGACTTTATTCATTGTTAAAGAGTGATGTAGCTTAGCGAGACACCTTGTTTAGCAATCATGGCGACCAAAGATGAAGTATAGTCATTTAGGCATCCCAACGACTGAACCTTTTGAAGGCGAAATTGATATTCCGCATCTTCAATTGACTGTATCAGATCACCTTAATAACCCATATGGGATTCAATGGATGCGCTTTTGGCCGGATGCACCCTATCCTGAATTGGTTAAAACCGTGCCACATGCTGCATTTGAAGTTGATGATCTCGTTGCAGAACTTAAGGGAAAAAATGTGCTGATTGCCCCCAACTCGCCTAGTGACGGGCTACTGGTCGCTTTTATTGAGGTAAACGGGGCACCTGTAGAACTGATGCAATATGTGAATACAGCAAAGATAAGTCGGTAAGGAATCAATATGATGATCAACTAAGTTGGTAACATGGTTATTGAGCCAATCCATCGGGCGACCTGTGATTGCGGCGCAGTTGAGTTAGCATTGACCTTGCCAAACGGTATCGAGAATCCTCGGCGTTGCGATTGCTCTATTTGCAGAAGGAAGGGCGCTATCGTTGGCTCTGTGGCGTTAAGTGGTATTAACCTTGTTAAAGGAGCCGAGTTTTTGAAGGCTTATCAATTTAATACCTGTATAGCCAAACACTACTTTTGCAGCCAATGTGGTATCTAGACTCATCACCAACGTCGTTCGAATCCTGGTGAGTATGGATCCAATAGTGGCTGTTTAGAGGGGGTTAACCCGTTTGATTTAGGTGATGTCGTGACGAATGACGGGGTTAATCACCCCGCAGATAGAACTGAGTGAAATTGGGCAACAATCGAATTGATTTCGTTGAGTCACAACTGATATCTCGTATCTTAGCTTGACGGGACTGCTTGCCATCAAAGTTAACGTTAAGGAGATTATGTGACATTTGAAGTGATTAACGAAGAAGATACGCAGGTGTTTGACACCTTGGTTGCAGGCGTGCGGCAGCACAATATTGAACATATTAGCGCCGAAACTTCTAAGCCGTTATCTGTGGTGTCACGTGATGGAGCTGGCAATATTATTGGTGGTGTGTCAGGGCGAACCGTTTATAAAAACTTCCTTATAGGCGTGCTTTGGGTCGATAAGGTGGCCAGGGGAACGGGGCTTGGTCGTCAATTAATGGCCTTGGCTGAAGCAGAAGCCAAGCAGCGCGGCTGTGTAGTGGCTCAGGTTGATACCTTGTCAGTACAAGCGCCGAAGTTCTATGAAAAACTGGGGTTCGATGTTGTGGGCAGAGTACCGAGTTTTGCGGGTAGCCCTGAGCGGTTTTTTATGTTGAAACAATATCAGTGATAGATAGCGGATTTCGCTATTGTGTCTTGGGGTAAACAGGCAAGATCTTAATGCATAAATCGATATCATTAGCAGCGTATGTAAAAAAGCGTAATGGGGTGCCACTTGGCGAATCTGGCTCGATGCGCAATATGTTGCAGCGCTCATTGGGGGCTGGTAATTTTTATTTCTTTTGGCGATATTGGAACCCTATTTGGGGCTATTATCTGTCGCGGCAAGTTATGAAGCCACTAAGCTATGCGTTACCCATCTGGTTGGCGACCATTTTGACCTTCAGTGTCAGCGGGGCATTGCATGATTTAGCTGTGATGTTAGTAAAGTGGCAACTCGTTTTCTTATTTACGCCCTGGTTTACGCTGATGGGAATAATCGTGGTGTTGTCAAAGCAGTTTGACTGGTCTTATGCAGGTTTCCCTTGGGTAGTGAGAATGTTGTTTAATGTTGCCTTTATTGGCGGTAGTCTCATGCTAGTGCACTGGGGGCAGTCGTTGATAGGATAAGACGAGCTTGATCTTATCTCGTTGGATTCTAGCTGCTGTATAAAGTACATAAATTCATAAAAATAAAGGATGTAGATTCATTATGGTCAACAAATTAATAGGTATTGCGTTCATCGCGGTCGGTGTCGCGTTGGCGGTGTGGGGCTATAACATTTATGATTCGGCGACGTCTCAGATAAGCCGCGCATTCAGTGGTGATACGCCACTTGAAGCGTGGGCTGGTATGGTGGGTGGCGGAGTATGCGTGCTGTTAGGTATAGTTAAGTTAAAATAGTCTTACGCGATAACGAAATGAAAAAGCCGACTCATCATAAGTCGGCTTTTTAACCGTTAAGTAACGAATTTAGGCGACTTTTACCACCATTTTGCCGCTGTTCTTACCTTCAAATAGACCGATGAATGCATTTGGTGCTTGCTCAAGTCCTTCGTAGATAGTTTGCTCAGCTTTGACCTGACCACTCGCTAACCATTGCCCCATCTGCTTGGCAAATTCAGGATAGTGTGCCCAGTGCTCAAATACGATAAAACCTTCAATCTTCAGTTTTTTCATGATGATGTAGGCTAGATTACTCGGTCCTGGTGTGGGGATAGTGTCATTGTACTGTGAAATCATGCCACACACGGCGATACGGCCATGGTCGTTCATGTTATCCAGCGCTGCAGAAAGGTGCTCGCCACCTACGTTTTCAAAATAGACATCGATACCTTGTGGCGCAGCGGCTAATAATGCGGCGCTTAAATTATCAGTGGTCTTATAGTTAATCACTTGTTCGACGCCCATGGCTTTTAGGGTCTCAGCTTTTTCATCTGAGCCAACAGACGCGACCACCTTTGCTCCCATTAACAGCCCAAGCTGGCAGGCTACACTGCCCACAGCACCAGAAGCTGCTGACACGAAAAGTGTCTCACCTTTTTTGAGTTCGGCAATACGGTTAAGACCTGTCCACGCCGTCATCCCAGGCATTCCCAGCACGCCAAGAAAATGTGATGGGCACAATGGTGTTTCAGGTAACAGGGTATGGTCGCTGCCGTCTGTTATATAGTGACTGCGCCAGCCATTCATGCTGCTCACTTTGGCACCGACAGGAAAATCAGCATGGTTAGATTCGATTATCTCGCCGATGGCACCGCCTTCAAGCACCTCGCCCAGGGCAAATGGCGCGATGTAACTTTTTCTATCAATCATGCGGCCTCGCATATAGGGGTCGACAGACATCCAGAGATTCTTCACCAAAAACTCACCCGCTTTGATTGGCGCTAGGCTGGCATCAGTGAGCGAGAAGTTTGTTAGGCTTGGCATGCCTTCGGGACGAGAATTCAAAACAATTTGTTGTACGTTCATAAAAAACCTTTTTACTTTGTGCGCTAATTAATTGTGGTACACTCTACAACCATCTTGTGCACAATGCAAATGCTTTGCGCGCAAAGTAAGTGTGACGCTAGACTATCTGTTTTGCCGAGATTGACACAAGGCTTACTGCATCATAGTGTGCAAAATGCGGCTTTCAGTATATAGAGATAAATAAGTAATCTAGGGTAATGACAGTGACTGAACAATCCATTCCATTGACATCCGTTGGTGATGAAACGGCAAGCTTAACCACAGGCAAAGGCTTGTCTGATAATGTTTGCTTTGCACTTTATACTGCGTCCAATGCGCTGGTTCGTGCTTATCGCCCATTATTGGAGCGCTGTGATCTCACCTATCCGCAGTATTTGGTGATGCAGGCGTTATGGTTTGAAGATGACGCAAGTTTGACGGCGCTGTCGCTGGCGACTCGACTTGATCTGGGAACCTTGACCCCTATTGTCAAACGATTAGAAGCAAAAGGCTTGGTGGCGCGTAAAGTGGACCTGACTGACGAGCGTAAGAAGGTGATTAGCGTAACTGCGGCAGGCGTAGCCCTTAAGCAAGAGGCCTTGGCGCTGAAACAGGTGTTACTCGAAAAGGTAAGTATCTCAGAGCAAGAGATTGTTCAGTTGCGCGATCTCTGTCTGACTTTGACTCATGATTTGAATCAAAAGTAGTGTTTTGATTCAACAAATTGTGCTTATTTTTTTTGAGAATACACTGTTCGCTACTGTGTTCAGTGATTCGAGATATTGCCTAGTAATTAACTTACCAATTTTTGTATAATCCCCGCCAATTTATTGCCTATCAACAGTGCAATGTCATGAGCGTGGTTGTAAACGAATACAAGCGCCTGATTTGACTAAACTTGAGCTGAAAACTATAACAGATAGGCGTCTACAATCTCTGTTTCCCGTGGGAAAATCTAATGCAAAATCACCCAGACCTTCTCGATATAGGTGTGATTGGCTTAGGTGTGATGGGTAAAAACCTCGCACTGAACATTGCCGATAATCACTACAACGTTGCCGCTTTCGATCTCGATACTCAAAGAATCGCTGGGCTGCTAAAGCAGGAGAAAGATGAACGGCTTGCAGGCAAAGCACAACGGATTGAAGGCTGTAGCAATCTTTCAGAAATGTTGTCTAGACTCGTAAAACCAAGGGTGTTGGTGTTGTCCGTGCCAGCGGGTGGGCCCGTTGATGGTGTGTGTAACGCACTGATTGAGGCGGGGATTGAGTCAGACGATATTGTCATCGATACGGGTAATAGTCTATGGACTGATACCGTCGCGCGCGAAGCGCACTATGCAGGGAAGTTTGTCTTTTTTAGCTGCGCAGTGTCTGGCGGTGAAATGGGCGCGCGTTTTGGTCCATCGTTAATGCCAAGTGGTGATGCAAAAGCGTGGGATAGGATTAAACCTATTTGGCAAGCCATTGCGGCTAAAGTCGACCCGACGACAGGCTTACCCATTGAACGTCAAGAACCAGGTAATCCCGTGACAGAAGGGGAACCTTGCACAACCTACATTGGTCCTGCTGGCGCTGGCCACTACGTTAAAATGGTGCACAACGGTATTGAATATGCCGACATGCAACTTATTTGTGAAGCATATCAGCTATTAAGCGATGGCTGTGGCATGAGTGCCAGTGAGATTGGTCAGGTGTTTGCGCGTTGGAACAAAGGGGACTTAAACAGCTATCTGATGGAGATCAGCGCCGATGTGCTGTCTCAAGCCGACCCGATTACGGGTAAACCACTGGTGGAGATGATCCTTGATAAAGCGGGCCAGAAAGGCACAGGCTTATGGACCGCAGTCAGTAGTTTACAAATCGGCTGTCCAGCGCCGACCATTGCTGAGGCCGTTTATGCGCGAGCGGTTAGCACCCAGAAAACCCAGCGTCAACAGTTAAGCAAACTGTTAGCGGGCCCGCAGCCGATGAAAATGAGTGCTGAGGAGCAAACTCAATTTATTTCACAGCTAGAAAATGCCCTTTACTGTGCCAAGATTGCCTGCTACGCCCAGGGGTTTCAGTTAATGGCGATGACGGCAAAAGAGAAACACTGGCAATTGGACTTTGCTGAAATCGCTAAGATTTGGCGTGCAGGTTGTATTATCCGTGCCACGTTTTTGCAATCCATCACCAAGGCGTATCAAAAGGCCAGTGATCGCGGTGAAGAGCTCGCTAACTTGCTGATGGCTGACAGTTTCAGCAATGCACTGTCGGCAAAGCAGCTAGATTGGCGTCAAGCGGTAGCCAAAGCCATTATTGGTGGCGTGCCAGTGCCGTGTATCGGTTCTGCTCTGGCGTATTATGACAGCTATCGCTGCGAAACCTTGCCCGCCAATCTGCTTCAAGGTCAGCGTGATTTCTTTGGTGCTCACACCTTTGAGCGCATTGATGCACCAGCCGGTGAAAAATATCACCTTAATTGGAGCCATAGTGAGCGCACGATAGAGAAGCGATAAGCGCAAAGACATTATGATAAATGCTTAAAGGCCGCCATCTTGGGAAAGAGGGCGGCCTTTTTATTATACCCATCATTACTGGGCGGCAGCATTAACCACCGCAGGTGCCACTTTCATAACAGCTTGGTTTACGCGGACAGGTTGAGCCTCGAGAGCAAATTAATCGGGCTTCATTATCTATACCTCGTTCAACCCAATTGATGTTGAGGATTTTTGCAACGCGCTTGATATCTGTTTTTATGCTGGTGGGTAAGTTCGCCGAGCCACCATTATCAACGCAGACCTTTTTGAGTTCGTGAGCGATGGATTGTGCATCGCCACCTTGCGCTTCGATAGCAGGGTTCAGATCTATGCCTGCACACAACACATGAGGGTTGCCCGCTAAATCACTAACACGAATTGATTCGCAGCAATAGATTTTGGGTTCGGCAGCAACATCCAAAATTGATATCTGCGCTGATGAGCCCGTTGACGCGGCATTAATCATGCGAAACACAGCCCAATGTTGGCAAGGATCTTCGACTTGACGCATATTGCCCCAGGGCAGCGGGATACCGTTACCGCGATAAACGGCTTTGAGCTTACCTGGTGAGTACGCATCAAAATAGTGCCAATGGCTATAGGGAGAAACCGCTGTCATACGCCGCATGGCAACCGATGGTGAAACCCCCACAAGTTTAGCGACGTCAATTTCATAACCATGGCGGTCGAGCAGTTGTCTAAACGGGACTTTAGGGCAGAGCAGAGCACCGGCAAAAAAGCTGGACTCAAAATCACGCCACGCATGCAATATGTCCTGGGCATCGACCGTAGATGATTGCGGCGCGTTAAAGGTCTCCTCGCCAAGGCTAGTACCGTGGCTGCGACCAGCAATCATCACGCTCTTCAGACCATCTTTATTGTGTAAAACGCTGTGGCCAATATGGACCGCAAGGTCATATTTAAGGCGGTTGGTATGGGATTTGAGTAACTTATTAAGGTAGATTTTATTAGGCAGCTCAAAGTAGGAGGTGATGATATGTTGCTCGCTAGCACCGGCCTCTTTGACTATCTCTAACGGGGCTTTGTTAAACCATTTGATGGTGAGCCCTAAGCGTTCAACAATACCTTGCAGATCCTCAAGGCTCAGCGGCATACGCTTAAGCCCTACCTCTTCGGCAGCTCGTTCAAGATCTGGGAAGTGATTTTGGTGATGTTCCTGATGCGCTCTGATTAACAGATGAGCAAATTGTCGGCCGCTAATACCGGTTTGTGACAGCATCTCGGGAATGGCAATCTGTAAAATTTCATTAGAAAATAAAAAGCTGGGCTCCAGTGCCATGCCGCTAATTCCACCACGAGAACCTTTTACTGGCGTGATCGCTTGCTCTTCTGGAGCATCGTCGAGGAACCAGTCGACCTCTTTTTGAAATACTGCGGCTATTACCGCTAACATGCCCGCACTGGGTACTCGCTTACCCCTTTCTATCATAGATAAGTAGGAGACAGAGGGTGCGGAGTCGGCATCGACTCTGACACAGCGAGCCGATAGATCTTCCATGGTCAAATTATTTCGTTTTCTAAGGTTGCGGATCTTAGTGCCTAGAAAATGTGACTTTCTCATCAAGCTGGTCGTTGTCTTCATTTTGTAAAATTCACACTGTGAAATTTCTATTGTGAAATTGTAATGAAAAAAGCGCTAGACTACAAATTAAGCAATCAGGGAAGTTTACTGGATGTCCAATTAGCCTAGTTTGGCTGGGTTCATTCACTGAATTCTTGAGATGCAAAACGCGAGCGATACCCTACTAAGTCACTAATAAAAGGATGAGGCTATGAATATTCAGGCAGCGCAACATAATCTAATAGACCAAAGTATTTACAACTTCATCAAGCAGGTAATACCTATGACATTGAGCAACGGAAATACAGCCATAGATCAAACCAACCAAACTAATAATACGATGGTTTATGCCAAGCAGATCCTTGACCAGTACTTTCCACTCAGTGTCGGCTCACACCAGGATGTGTGTAGTTATGTGATTTACTACAATCAGTTACTCGCCTTTTTTGCCGATGGCACTCAAAGTGGCCTAGAGCAGCCCAAGCAGTTTGTGGCATTAACCGGACATAAATGCGAACCCACCTCTTTGGTGTTAAAGAATAACGGCTTCCATGTTGAGATCTCCATCGATCGTCGTGGCGTGCAAGGCATTGAAGACCTAGCTGGTATTGATGATGTGCAAGTAGAAGCGGCACTCATGACGATTGTAAACAGTGAACAAGCACCGAATAAACGCAGTTGGAGCAGCCTTGTCACTGGACAAGCAGGGTGTAGTGGTAAGCAGTTTACAGCTAAAGATGGTAGTGACTACCAGTTATAAGCTAGGGGATGCTCGCTAGATAGCAAACGCCAGTCGATAGACTGGCGTTTTTTGTGGTTGCGCTTACTGAATGGCGATTAACCCAGCACTAAAGAGTGCACTAAAGATAACCGTTAATTTAGCGGTTCTCCCCAACAGCGGATTAAGCGCCTCGCCAGAGGTTTGGCTAAACTCGCTATGCAGTTTGCGGGCTAATATAATCGACAGTCCCGCTAGTAGTACGGGCATGCCAGGTAAAAAACCCAGAAAGAAACCACCAATAATGAGAGCGAATGGCAGGTAAACCAGTGCTTGGTAGAGCACACGGGCCTGACCTTCACCAATCTTAACGGCCAAAGTATGTTTACCCGCTTTGGTGTCGGTAGGAATATCGCGGGTGTTATTGACTAACATTACCGCGGCATTGAATAGTCCGATAGCACTGCCTAGCAGCCAAGCGGCACCACTGGTGTCACCGGCTTGTAAAAAGTAACTGCCAACAACAGCGACTAGGCCAAAAAAGATAAAGGCCGCAACTTCACCCAGCCCGTGAGAGGCTAACGGATAGGGGCCACCACTATAACCCAATGCTCCCAGCACTGATGCGGCGGCTAATATCGCAATCGGCCAGCCGCCGTGGTAGATGAGGTAAGAGCCAACAGTTAATGCCAATATTAAGCATAACCCCATCGCATTACGCACTTTTTCCGGCGAGAGTAAGCCACTTTGTGTGACACGTACAGGACCCAAACGCTCTTCGGTATCGACCCCACTTTTAAAGTCAAAATAGTCGTTTGCTAGATTTACGGCAATCTGCAATAGCAAAGCACAAAGCATTGATACAGCCGCGACTAGCCAGCTAAATTGGTCTAAATGTAGGGCGAGAGCGTTGCCCACCAGTAATGGGCCAATCGCTGCAGGTAGCGTACGGGGGCGGGTAGCAAGGATCCAAGGATTCATTATTATAGTTCAATTATGTTAGGTGAAAGGCAGAACGCTTTAAACCAACAGCATAGCAAAAAATGGCAATCTGCTGAAGCGCTTGTATTGGCTTATTGTGAACTCTCCCTGTTAATTTACGCAGATTAATAGCGGGCTATCTGCTTAAGAGTTAAGCGATTTGTCAACAGCTGTTAATAAATTGTGAAATCATGATCGGGCGCACATACATCGGCTTCAATTTAGTGAAATTTGTCGATAGCTTCAAAGAATAAGCTGATGACATGTGCTGTTATAAGGCACTGTAGTGTGCAAGGTTATCTCTCTATAAATTATTGTATCTAATTGGTTTATATTGTTTTTACATTAATTAGGTGGGTCTGTATTGAGCGTGCACATGTAAGCTGATGTTGAATAAGGAATTAAGCTGATGCGTTTTGATGATCAAGTTGCTGTGATCACTGGAGCAGGAGCTGGCTTAGGAAGAGCTTATGCTATCGCCCTCGCTGAGCGTGGTGCTCGGGTTGCACTCATTGATTCAGGTTGCGCCGATAGTCGCTATCCTAAAGAGCTGCGCTCAGGGCTTGATAACACACTAAGAACGCTGAAGGAGCTTGGCGCTACAGCGGTGAGTTATCGAATCGATGTGCGAGATCATGATGCTGTTGTCACTATGATTGAGTGTTTGCAGTCATTGTGGGGACGTATCGATATTTTGATTAATAATGCCAGCATTCATCAACCCTGCGCATTTGATGCGCTTACCATAGAGCAATGGCAGCAGCAGTTAGATGTCGATGTCAACGGTAGTTTTTACTTAGCCAAAGCGGTGTGGCCACTAATGAAGCTGCAGGGATATGGCCGAATAATCATGAGTGGCGCGGCCAGTGGTCTCTATGGTGATATGCATGAAACCTGCTTTAGTACCAGTAAAATGGCATTAATGGGCTTGGTCAATAGTTTGTCTATTGAGGGAAGAGAGTACAACATTGGGGTTAACTCGATTACGCCCCATGCATTAACCGACATGACGGCCAGCCATTTAGCCCCTTCGGTTAAACCGCTATTTTCAAAGTCTTCGGTCAATGCCACTATGTTATACCTAAGCTCAAAGTGGGCACCAACGGGTCAACATTTTCTGGTGGCTGCTGGCAGTGTCAGTCATGGTATGTTTACAGAATTTCAACCGCTTAGAATTGGCGAAGATGATTGTAAGCCTGAAGTTATCCACGAAAATTGGCATACCCATTATCAACAACTCCCAGTGGTGTTACATCAAAGTGGCGAAGAGCAGATAACGGCTTGGGCCAAACGCAGCGCCGCAGAGCGCCATGTGGTTATCGAGTAATGGTTATGTTGGTTTAGGTTACAGGGTTAAAATCGCAGCGACGCTAGCAAGATAATGGCTAACTAAGGTAAGCTTACCGGTCTATATTTTTGTGGTCGGTGGGATCTCATGAGCCAAGTGTTAAATGATCTATTGTCGCTGCTCTCTCTAGAGCAGATAGAGGTTGGACTGTATAGAGGACAAAGCCAAGATTTGGGTTTTGGCCATGTCTTCGGTGGCCAAGTGATGGGTCAAGCCTTAAGTGCTGCCGCGCAAACGGTAGCGGCAGACCGACAAGTTCATTCATTTCACTCCTATTTTTTGCGTGCTGGCGATGAGAAACTCCCCATTGTTTATGATGTTGAAATCATGCGAGATGGCGGCAGTTTTAGCGCTCGTCGTGTCAAAGCGATTCAAAAAGGTCGGCCTATTTTTTATATGACTTGTTCATTCCAACGTCATGAAGAAGGGTTTAATCATCAGAGTCAAATGCCAGAGGTGCCAGGACCTGATGGGTTGCTCAATCAACAAGAACTGGCAATGACACTTCGCAATAAAGTGCCTGCAAAAGTGTTAGAGAAGTTTATGGCCGACTCACCGCTGGAGATGCGTCTAGTTAACCCCAGCGATCCCTTTGCGCCTAAAGAGAGCGAGCCTAAACGCTATGTTTGGATCCGTGCCAATGGTAGTATCCCTAGCGATCTCTCTGTACATGAGTATCTACTGGCTTATGCATCAGATTTTAATTTCTTGGTTACCGCAGCGCAGCCACACGGTGTGTCTTTTGTGACCCCAGGAATGCGTATGGCTACCATAGATCACGCCATGTGGTTCCACCGCCCCTTGGATCTTAATCAATGGCTACTTTATGCCATTGATAGTCCTAATGCTGGTGGGGGCAGGGGCTTTGTGCGTGGTGAGTTTTATACCCAAAGTGGTGAGTTAGTTGCGTCAGCCACCCAAGAGGGATTAATGCGTTTAGTGAAAGATTAAACCGTTACTAGGATATAAATGAATATGAAAGTGAAAAGTGTAATCGCGTTTTTTTGTCTGTTGCTGTTAAGTGCGTGTGTGACTGTTGAGCCTGAGCCACCGGTGATTATTAATGGTGCGGCGGGGTATTTGGAAAAGGTCAACTTGCCTCAAGGTAGCTCTATTACCATTGCGGTGATCGATTTGGACACGCCTGGCGCTATCATCGCACAGAAGTCGTTTAATATTGCCAGAGCACCCGTGCCCTTTAAGTTTACCTTTGATGCTGAAACCATTGACAGCAAAGTTAATTACGGTGTGGTAGCCATGATTCAATATCAAGGTAAGGTGATCTTTCAAACCTATGACAAGTTTCCTGTGATAAACAATGGTAAGTTCACCACTGAAGTACTGATGAAATTGGTAAATAACCGATAACTAGTATTATGAGCTATTGATTAAAAGGAGCTAAGGCTCCTTTTTTTGTGGATGATAAATAAGGATATACTGATTAACAATGAGCTTTTTTCATCTATAAAGGCTTGCTCTTGAATATTGTATCCAATACTCTGGTTGGATAATAATAATTTCAAGGAGTGAATACGTGACTTTTATTGGCAGTCATCAAGTTATTGGTAGCTCGCGAGCCAGCGAGTTATCTGATGAGCAAACGTGTGACACTGTTTACTCATCCCCTACCCAGATGCATTTAACCGCCCCTCAATGCTTGCCTCATCTCGGCCTATTGTTGATAGGAATCTTCATGGTGTTGATAATGGGATGTGGCCGGTCCCCGTCAGAAAAACTGCTGACAGAGTCGCCCAAGTCAATTGAGCAAGCAAGCCCACAGGCTACAACCGTGGCCTCCGTTAATGCGCTGTCCAAGGAGTATCATCAATATTGGCAGTTGGCGGAACAGGGGATCCGCTGGCAAGTTGGGCAGCCACATAGCGATCAGTTAGAGATGAGTGGCCTACAGATATCGGCAGTGATTGATTATGGTGTGGATGAGGCGGGTAATACAGCACTGTCGCGCACATTAGTGTGGCCAATGCTCAGAACACTGCCTAACGATACCCATGCAAGCTTAATGCGCACTTTTAGCACCTCGGTGATGCCACAGCTAACCCTAGATGGAGAAGAAGTGACAAACAGGGGGCTAGTCGAGGTGATCTTTGATGGTGTACTGACATTGACTCAGCAGCTGACAAAAGATGTCAGCTTGGTGCGAACCTTGACCATCGACCCCTATGAGCCCGGATTTATTGAACGCTGGCAGATAACCAATTTAGGTGAACAGCCTGTTTTAGCAGTACTAACTGAGATTGACTATCAAGAGGTCACTGGGGCTGAAAATGGCCTGTATGGACGCTATAAGATAGCGGTGAGCGCGCCAGCTAAATCTCTGGTTATTGCGCCAAATAGCCACTTAATTAACGACATTGTATTTAGCGCTCAACTCGTAGATGAGATGGTCTATATCGATCCTACCGAGGCAATCGCTACCAGACATCGTCAGCTGGATGGTTGGCGTAATACGCTGCAGTTTGAAAGTCCAGACCCTCTGCTTAATCAAATGTTTGAGTTTGCCAAATTACGCGCGACAGAGTCTATTTTTGCCACGCGTAATGGCTTGGCCCATGGCCCTGGCGGTACTCGCTACTACGCTGCTGTCTGGGCAAATGATCAGGCCGAATATGTCAATCCATTCTTTCCCTACTTAGGAGATGCGAAGGGTGTAGCATCGGCGCTCAATAGTTTTAAATGGTTCGCCAATTACATGAACCCTGAGTTTAGTGCGCTTCCTTCATCTATCATCGCTGAAGGCACTGATTTTTGGAATGGTGCTGGCGACCGTGGTGATTGCGCCATGATAGCTTATGGTGCCAGCGACTTTGCCCTAAGCTTAGGTCGAGAAGATAAGGCACGTGAACTATTGCCTTTGATTGAGTGGTGCCTTGAGTACAATCGCCATCAACGCATGGAAAATGGGATCATTGCTAGTGATAGTGATGAACTTGAAGGGCGTTTTCCTGCGGGGAATGCCAATTTGAGTACCAATATGTTGGCCTATGGCGGACTCGTTCGCGCAGCAAGATTAAAAAAGGCTCTAGGCGACGATGATCAAGGGCTGGAACAAGAGGCACAAGCGCTAAAACTAGCTATCATAGCTCATTTCAGCGCCGAGGTTGCTGGTTACCAAACCTACCGTTATTACGAAGGCAATGACAAGCTTAGAGCCTGGATAGCACTGCCATTGGCCTTTGGGTTTGAGCACCACAAGGCGGGTACCATAGATGCCTTGTTATCAGAAAATCTGTGGACTAAAGATGGCTTATTGACCGAGGAGGGAGATAAAACGTTTTGGGATCGCTCTACCTTATATGGTTTTAGGGCGTTAATGAAAGCCGGTGAATTACAGCGAGTATGGCCCTATTTTGAATATTACTCCCACAAACGTCTTACTGGTGAACATGTGCCCTATGCGGTGGAAGCGTGGCCTGAAGGGGATCAGCGACATCTCAGCGCAGAAAGTGGTTTGTATGCCAGAGTGATCATTGAGGGACTATTTGGGATTGAACCGATAGGTTTTCAGCAGTTTATGTTGGCACCTAGATTGCCAGCGCATTGGAATGACATGGCACTTAGGCATATTAAGGCCTTTGGCGCTGATTTCGATATCGTGGTTAGACGAGTTGAGGGCGGAGTCAATATTGATATTATTAGTGCGGGCAGGGTGATACAGCAGCATTTTTGGGATCAAGGCTCGCCACTACCAGTAACGCTCACATTAATTCAGCCATAAAAGTCATCGCCTCAATCTTATCGCTGGGGTAGGATATTGCTACCCCAGAAGCCGATAACATTCTTGTGAATCATCAAAACATCTCTAATTCCCAGCAGTTGTGTCTGTGGCTAAAGCAAGATGCCATGCGTATGGATGCACTGAAGTATGCTGCGCAGCTTAACCTTCCTCAGTGGTGTATTGCCGCAGGGTTTGTGCGTAACTTAGTGTGGGATAGGCTTCACGGGCGTTTGAATACCCCATTAACCGATATTGATGTTATCTATTTCGACCCCTCTGATCTCAGTAAAGACAGTGAATATGGTTATCAAGCCAAGTTGCAAACATTAGCGCCGGATTATCCATGGTCGGTAAATAATCAGGCTAGAATGCACATTCGTAATGGCGATGAGCCTTATACCTCGACCCTTGATGCCATGGGTTACTGGCCTGAGTTAGAGACAGCTGTGGGCGTGAGCTTTTCCTTAGCTGAGGCCGCAGAGCCTCTGGTGCAGCATGCCCCTTTGATTAGCAACCTTGACACACTGCAGGGCATCGAGATTTTTGCCCCGTTTGGGCTTACTTCGCTATTTGATTTAAGAGTTAGCCCTAATTCAAAACGGGATATTAAGCTATTCCATCAAAGGGTGAAGCAAAAAAGCTGGCTTGGACAATATCCTAAACTCTCCTGCACTACCGAATAAGTCGCATATCCTACCTTTGTTAACGCGTTAAGTGGGTAATCTCTAATTTACCATTGGCTTAATTTGCACCATGTCACTTTTTTCAAAGGTGCATTGTCTATAACGTTTATCTTTTTGTGATCGATATGGCTTTTGCCTATCTAAAAAGTGGTGTAGCGACCTGATATTGATTTGGATCAAGATGTAGCGAGTTTGGATCTGGCAGGATACGCGCAAATGTTAAGGATTTTGATAATAATAACGACGTAAACTGTTGTATTAATGGAGTAGTATGATGAAAAAAAGTATCGTTTCAGGTCTAATCGCAGCCGCCCTACTATCGACTGGTTTTGCCGCTTCTGTTTCTGCTCACCAAGCTGGTGATATCATTGTTCGCGCTGGTGCGGTAGTTGTTGCACCAAATGAATCTAGCCCTGTTGTTGCAGAAGTTGCAGAGTTCACTGTCAGCAACAATACTCAGCTAGGGCTAAACTTTGGTTATATGCTAACTGACAATATCGGTGTTGAGTTGTTGGCTGCGACGCCATTCTCACACGACATATCTTTAGGGGCGCTTGGTAAGATTGCTGAGACAAAGCATTTACCGCCTACTTTAGTGGCTCAGTACTATTTTGGTTCTGCTGACTCAAAACTACGCCCATATATCGGTGCTGGTGTTAACTTCACTAACTTTTTTGACAATGAATTTACCAATGACCTTGATGGCGCATTAACCGATCTAAGTTTGTCAAATTCATGGGGCTTAGCGGCACAAGCTGGTATCGACTACCAAGTAAATAAAAATTGGTTGGTGAATGCTTCAGTTTGGTATGCGCAGATCAGCACTGACGTAACGTTTAATTTAGGTGGCGCTGCTCAGAAAGTTGAAACCGATATCGACCCATGGGTATATATGGTCAGCGTTGGCTACACCTTCTAAGGTTTATTGAACTTGATCAAAAAGGAGCCGTTTGGCTCCTTTTTTTGTGGCGGTTGTACCGGTTTATTTTGCAGTCTTGTTGGCTTTCTCTGCCGCTTTAGCTTCCAATCGCTGGGCTTTGGTGCGCCAGTGCCTAGTGTTATAAATAAACTCTGGTAATAGCTTGGTTAACCAGGCGACCAATCGCCAGCGCTTAGTGATATACACTTTCCGTTTAGCTTTTTTCATTGCACTAATCACTTGTCTTGCCACCTCGTCAGGTGGCGAAAGCCATAGTCGACTCTTTTGCATGGCCGCTTTATCGAGTAACCCGAGCTGGAGATCTGTGATGGTTATCGGCAGTTTTAGACGCTGAGCGTGCATGCTCAGCCCCTCAAGGTAGTTGGTCGCATAGGCTTTCGATGCATGGTAGGCCACGCTAGGACCGCCTCTTAGTCCAGCAATGGAGTTTATGGCCGCTAACTGACCATAGCCTTGCTGGGTAAATAGCCGAAAAGCCGTATTGCATATGGCGCTAAAGCCCTGCACATTGACGGTAATAATATCTTCTTCTGGTTGCCATGGTAATGCGGGATCATAGCTATTAAGGCCAGTGTTCACGATCACTAAATGCGCACCGTCTAATTCATGCCACAGAGATTCTAAGGTGGCAATAATGGCTTGAGGTTGATCAATTTGCAGTGGAAGCACACGGACTTTGGTTGGTAATGATTGAGCAAATTCAGATAACGAATCCGGATCTTGGGCGAGAAGTGCTAATTCAACACCTTGCTCAGCAAGTTGTTTGGCGACTTCGCGACTTAATAGTGAGCTTGCGCCCACAATAATGGCAGTAGCTTGGGTCATTAGGCTATTCGATGACAAATGGTTGGCCTATGATATGAACATCTCAACGATAGAACAAGATTTAAAGTGTAGACATATGGACATCCAGAAGTCTTGATGTATGATTAGGAGCATAGAGTATGAACAGATGGTTAAAATCCCTTTTGCCTGTGGCGATGGCAGCAAGTGTGTTAGTGGGGTGTGCAACACCTAATGCCAGTGTCGAGATCCAAGGCGAGGTGTGGTTTAAAGAGCGTATTGCACTGCCAGCCGAGGCGATATTGTCGGTGCAACTGCAAGATGTCTCTAAAATGGATGTCCCCGCAGTGGTAATTGCCGAGTTGGAGCGCAGCGATGTGACAACGCCCGCGCCATTTCAGTTTGTTATCCCAAGTGATCAATTTGAACCCGGGCATCGCTATGCCATTGGAGCCAAAATCACCTTAGGCGATGAGCTGATGTTTATTAATACTCAGTCGTACCCTATCGACATTAGCAATCAAGGGCCTATGTCGGTACTTATACAAAAAGTCGGTCGTTAATCTTATCCATTACCGCGTCGACTTTATGGTCATGGCATGCCTCTATGGGTATGTTTCACACAGTTAAAGAGGCGCGGTATGCCGGTAAAAATTCCAGATAATCTGCCAGCAGCAGGTATTTTAGAATCTGAAAACATCTTTGTTATGTCCGAAACTCGGGCGGCAAATCAGGATATTAGACCGATGAAGGTACTGATCTTAAACCTGATGCCAAATAAGATTGAAACCGAAACTCAACTGCTGCGCTTGCTGGGCAATACGCCACTTCAGGTGGATGTGGATCTGCTGCGTATTCACGATAAAGAGTCAAAACATACCTCTATCGATCATATGAACAATTTCTATCGCGACTTTGAAGATGTGCGCCATAGAAACTATGATGGTTTAATCATTACTGGTGCTCCTTTGGGGCAGATAGCCTTTGAAGATGTGGTCTACTGGGATCATATCCGTGAGATCATTGACTGGTCTCAGGCCCATGTCACTTCAGTGTTATTTCTCTGTTGGGCGGCCCATGCGGCGCTCTATCACTTATACGGGCTAAAGAGAAAACTACTGGCAAAGAAGCGCTCTGGGGTATTTTCTCACCAGCGCAGTAAACACTATTTTCCATTACTGCGTGGTTTTGATGAGGAGTTTTATGCACCCCATTCACGCTTTGCTGAGATGGATGTTGATGAGTTAAAAGCGCACCCTGAGCTGCAAGTGCTCACCGAGTCAGAAGAAGCGGGTGCCTATATGGTGCTTAGCCGTAGCAATCGCAACCTATTCGTGACGGGTCATCCCGAGTATCAAAAGGCAACCTTGAAAGAGGAGTATCAGCGTGATCTTGGTGAAGGACTTAACCCCGATGTACCAATGAACTATTTTCGCAACGATGATCCGACGCAAGAGCCCGTTGCACGCTGGCACAGCCATGGAAGCTTGCTAGTTAGTAACTGGCTGAATTACTACGTCTATCAGCTTACGCCTTATGACCTTGATGACATGAGCGCTATGACCCCTTGGGAAAGTGATGGGGTCGTTAAATGAGCGAATTGTCAAATACCACCTTGATAGATACACCAAGATTGCAGATGCGTGAGTTTACCCTCGATGATGCTGACGCGGTACTGGCCTTTTCGATTCATCCTGAGGTGGTACGATACACAGGTGATGCAGGCAAGGTTAACTCGCTTGAAGATGCCAAACGGGTTATCAAAGATTATTGGTTGGCGGGGTATCGCGAACATGGTTTCGCGCGATATGCGCTGATCTGCAAGCAAGATAATCAATTGATCGGGTTTTGTGGCATAAAATATGAACCCCATCTCAATCGTGGCGCCGGGGGAATCGATATTGGTTATCGGATGTTACCCGACTATTGGGGGCAAGGATTGGCCACAGAAGCGGTAAAGGCTTGCTTGGACTATGCGCACAGCACCTTAGGGGTCGAAAAGGTTTACGCAGAAGTGATGGTTGAAAATAGCGCCTCAAGTAAGGTGTTGCTCAAGGCGGGTATGCGGCATATTGATAGCTATCAAGATGACGGTTACCAACTGTATCTTTATGAGACCTGCTAGGCGCCACGTTTTAAGTAAATCATATCTCGCTTGAGAAACCACCTCCAACAGGCTATTTTATCTAGACTTATCAGGTTCTATTGGCTTTTTTTCTAGAACCGTCGCGACGTTTCATACTCCTCCCATTAACCCATCATTTGACTAATGGTAGAAGTATTAGGTAAAGGACTGCTATGTCTGAGATTAAAAAGCGTATTTTGTTATTGCTGGCGCATCCCTCACAGCACCGCTCTGAAGTAAATATTCCCTTATTTGAAACGGCTAAAGCCATTGAGGGGGTCACGGCTGTTGATCTATACGGTGAATACCCCACCTTCGATATTGATATTGAGCAAGAGCAGCAACGGCTTGTGGATCACGACATCATTATTTTTCAGTTTCCTCTCTATTGGTACTCCACTCCAGCAATTTTAAAGGAGTGGCAAGATCTGGTGCTGGAGTATGGGTTTGCCTATGGCACCGATGGGGAGCAACTCAAGGGTAAGCCGTTTTTGTGTGCCTTGACCGCAGGGGGAAAAGAGGAAGCTTACCAAACTCAAGGTTATAACCATTTCACAATCAGGCAGTTATTGGCGCCCCTTGAACAAACTGCCAGTCTCACCGGAATGCACTATCTACCGCCATTAGCACTATTTGGCGCGAGAACGGCATCAGAGGATGATCGTATGGATGCCCATCGCCGCAAGTGGCGTCGATTACTTAAAGCACTAGTGGAAGATCGCGTCGATTTAGACATGGCGTCTGGGCTGGGGAAACTCAATCACAGTTTAGATCAAATTATCTTGGGGGATTAAGGATGACCGGGTATTTCTTACAAGCCTTTATCTATTTAGTCGCTGCGGTGATTGCTGTACCGCTAGCCAAACGCTTTGGTTTAGGCTCTGTGCTGGGTTACTTAATTGCTGGGGTGGTCATTGGTCCAGTGGTTGGCTTAGTGGGCGATGAGACTAATGTGATTCAACACTTCGCTGAGTTTGGTGTCGTCATGATGCTATTTGTGGTGGGCTTGGAGTTGGAGCCTAAGATGCTGTGGGCGATGCGCCACAGATTGATGGGGCTGGGTGGTTTACAAGTTGGACTAACGACTATCGCCGTGATGGCTATCGCACTGTGGTTTAGTATCCAATGGTCCATCGCTCTGACCATTGGCTTAGTGTTTGCGTTGTCGTCGACCGCTATTGTGTTGCAAACCTTTAACGAGAAAGGTTTAGGCAAGACCAAAGGAGGACGCAACGCGTTTTCAGTACTGCTGTTTCAAGATATCGCTGTGATCCCTATGCTCGCCTTTATTCCATTGCTCGCATTGCCGGAGTTGATCGACAAGGCACAGTTGGCTGTTGGCGAGGCGGCAGAGCATCATGAGGAGATAAGCTTAGTGGCTGGATTACCTGGTTGGGCTTACGGTTTGGTGATCACTGCTGCTATCGCCATGGTGGTGGTCGGTGGCCACTATCTTAGTCGGCCACTATTTCGGTTTGTGGCCAGTTCGGGTTTACGGGAGATATTTACCGCCACCGCACTGATGCTAGTGATAGGAATTGCCGCCTTGATGAGTCTAGTCGGGCTTTCACCTGCCTTGGGCACGTTCCTCGCTGGAGTCGTGCTTGCCAATAGTGAGTTTCGTCATGAGCTGGAGTCCAATATCGACCCATTTAAAGGCCTATTGTTGGGGCTCTTTTTTATTACCGTCGGCGCGGGAATTGATTTTGGCATCTTAGCCCAAGACTTAGGTTTAATCTTAGGTCTGACTTTAGGCCTTATGCTGCTTAAAGCGCTGGTGTTGCTGCTGCTTGCGGTTGTATTTAAAATCCGTCATAGCGATAAGTGGTTGTTTGCCCTGAGCTTGGCGCAAGCGGGGGAGTTTGGGTTTGTACTGCTCAGTTTTACGGTGCAAAACCATGTGATTCCGATGGAAATGGCGCAGGTTTTATCCTTAGTGGTGGCGCTGAGCATGTTTTTTACCCCAGGATTATTTATTCTGTTTGATAAGGTCATTGTGCCGCGTTATCGACAGGGTAGTCATCAGCGTGAGGCCGATGTGATTGATGAACAAGGAACGGTGATTATTGCTGGTGTTGGTCGCTTCGGCCAGATAGTCAATCGGATGCTCACCGCGAATGGGGTGAAAACCGTGGTACTGGATCATCAAGTCAGCCAAGTTGATATTCTCAGAAGTATCAATGTTAAAAGCTACTTTGGTGATGCCACCCGGCCTGATCTGCTTCATACCGCGGGTATCGAAGAGGCTTCGTTATTAGTGGTGGCAATGGACAATCCTGAGAGCACTACGGAGTTGGTGAAGTATGTTAAGCAGACCTATCCCAGAGTGAAAGTGTTAGCGCGGGCATTTGACCGTGGTCATGCCTATATCTTACACAGTGCCGGGGCTGATCATATTCAAAAGGAGACTTTTCATTCTAGTATTGAACTTGGGGTCGACGCGTTGAAGTGTCTTGGGTTTCACCCATTTCAAGTTGAGCAGCAAAAAAATACCTTTAAGCGGATTGAGCAGCGTAGTTCAAAAATTCTCTACCAAGCGTGGTGTGATGACAGCTCAGGTGAGCGTTTCGACAATAACTACCGCAAGCTGTTTATTGAGCTTGAGGAAACCATAAAGGCGGCGATGCTAAAAGATCGCAGCGATAAGCATGCGACCAGTGAACGAGGTTGGACACCGCCACCAAAAGGGTATGATGAGGTGCTTGATCATGACGATGCTCAGCGAGCAGATAACGATGCCAACGGATAGCTAGCGTGAGAAAAAGCCATCACAATCGTGATGGCTTTTTCGTGGTGTGCACTCATTGAATTCCCATGCAGGGGACAATGTTTACAAATGAGGTTTTAACGCATCAGGCAGCTCTTGATTAACTGTCTCACCGCTTATTGGGCAGATAAAAGTGAGAAAACAGGCAGTGAGCTGCAAATTTGGCGCATGTTCGTCTGCATGACCATGTTGACGATCGCCAACGACGGGATGACCTAAACTGGCCATATGAATGCGAATTTGATGCTTGCGGCCCGTATCAATCTTCACTTGGACGAGTGAGCGATCTTGTTTCTTGTCATATTCAATCAAGGTTGCGTGAGAACACGCCACTTTGCCATCAACATCTGAGTCAATGTGCTGTGTCCTTGATGGAAATTCACCTTCAACGATAACCCGATACTGTTTGTCTAATTGACGCTGCTCAAACAGTGCTGCCAGTGCCGCTGTTGCAGATTTGCTGTGACCAATTAAGACTAAGCCTGTTGCCGCTCTATCTAATCGATGAATGATAAACGCTGGACGCTGCGGGCTTAAGTGCGTTTCAACAAAGCGATTGATGGTGGTATGGTCGCTCCATTTTGAGCCTTGGCATAGCATAGCGTAAGGCTTATACCAAATGCTGTAATCGCCTTTATCTAACAGCAATAATGCATCATCAACTGTCTGTGCCAACACGGCTTGGTTGTAATAAAGATGCAGCTCATCACCAACTTTTAAGCGTTTTTTAGCACGACGAAGACGTTGGGTATATTTACCACGAGTTAGCCATACCGCCCCCTTTGTCATGGCTTGCTTGATTACCTGCTTAGACAGTTGGCTGTGCGCGGCTAACAAGGCCACCGCATCATCGTCAGTGGCAATGGTAAGGTGGCATTCAAATTTACTGCTGGTCATTGGAGCGCTTTCTCTTGGGCTGTTCGGCGCGTGCAAGTTTACACTAACTTGGCGGGCATTGGACACCTGCTTATACTGTGGGTGGTTTAATGTGTTTAGTGTTAATCGGCAAATTTATGCTGCTATAATGAGGTGGTGTCATTTGTTGCCGACTGCTCGATTGAGAGCAACGCCGAGGCAAGTGGATAGATGGAGTTAACTTCAAAGGATGAAGCCATGATTCGACTGCTGTTGAGCTGCTACCTGCTCATGATGTGCTGGAGTACAGCGACACAGGCCGCTGAGCCTATGTTGGTGCGTTATAATTTGTCGATACAATTTGTTGATCCCAAACAAAGCTATTATATCGACCTGTTGCGCTTGGCAATGGAGAAAAGTCGCAGTCAATATGGTGATTATCAGTTAGAACCTGTCACGATGGAGATGCCCCAAGTGCGGACGATAAAGTTGGTCGAACAGCAACAGTTAGATGTGGTTTGGACTATGACATCTAAAACGCGAGAGCAGACCTTAAGCGCTATCTATTTCCCACTGTTAAAAGGGTTAATGGGCCACCGAATCGCCATTGTTCGTGCCGAAGACAAACAAAAATTTGCCGATATCAATAGTGTCGAACAGCTTAAGCGATTGATTGTGGGTCAGGGTACCGATTGGCCCGATAGCGATATTTTGCAGCAACAAGGCTTTACTTTAGTGCGCGGCGCGGCGAAGAACTTAATTGCCATGTTAAATAAGGCGCGTTTCGACTATTTTCTCCGCGCGTTACATGAGCCTTGGGATGAAGTGGTTGGGCACCCAGAACTTATTGTTGATGAGTCTTTTATGGTGACTTACCCATCGCCAATCTATTTTTTTGTTAATCGAGATAATACCTTGCTGGCAGAGCGCATTGAGCATGGACTGCGCGCTGCGTTAGTGGATGGAAGTTTCGATGACCTGTTTTATCATCATGCAATTACGGCCGATATGTTACAGCGCGCTAACCTACCTAATCGACGTGTATTTAAACTCGACAATCCGTTGTTATCTGATAGCTCCAAGAATCTACTCAGTGAACGATCTTTGTGGTTTGACTAGTTGTGCCTATTCATACATCGCTATGTTACGCCAATCATAACCTTGCCAATACACCCTCTCAAACCCTCACATTTTCTCGTGTCCAAGCCATGTTAACTATGTTCTGCTTTGCGCTTTAGCGCGACTCCTCAGACTTTGCAGGAAGAGCTGTATCATATTGTTGCATTTTCTGTTGCCACTGGTAGTTACTTATCAGCTGCTCAATCAGGGGGGTTATGGCGTTAAACTCAGCACTTAGCCGCTTTGGCACCAATATATGACGGGTGTATTGGTCATGGGGCACGCTGGAGAAGTAGAGTGCTTGGTTAGTGTTCAGTAAATTTTGGTAATAAATGGTCGTGGCACGGGAAACAATAGCGCAGTCAAAACGATTCTTTAGCAGCATTTTTATCAGTTGCGATTCATTGGCCGTGTTAATGCGGGTTACAAACCCATCGGCAACGAGCTGATCAATCGTGTGGTAACGAAACCCTGTGATCCCGCCGACTCGCTTATCGTAAAGGGCTTGTGGCGTCTTAAACTCCACAGGGTTACTCAAGTGCGAAATGATCTCATCTTGGTCCTGCATAAATGGGACAGACCATAGATAGGTGGATTGATTCAAGTCTTTAAACCAGATGGGATTAACCCCAATGACCATACCTTCAAATTCATTGAGACTGAGTTGGTAATTAAGACGTTTACGCGGAATATAGGAGACTGTAAATTTATAGGTTTGCTGATGTTGATTAAAAAATCTCGCAATATCATAGAACAAGCCAACCTCCTTTGCGGGATTAATCACATAAGGTGGCATGTAATGATAAGTGTAAAGTGCAATATCTTGACGCTCACCGTCAGAGGTACTTGCCCAAGCTGAACAACACAGTAGCGATATGGCGAACCAAAAAAATTTCAATAGTCTTTCTCCTCTCCCTATTAAAGTTAACGTGCAATGACAAGCTCGCAAGTTTTAAGACCGTTTTTCGTTCATTTAAATTACATGGTTAAATCATCTTTAATGCAAATTCACTTGTTCTAGGTGCGTCACCAGCATACTGTTAATGGTAATTGTTCTCAGTAATTTTTGGCAAAAATAGTCATGCTAAAAAGGGGTTGGTAATGGACACACATTTACAGGCAAAGATTCACCATTGGTTGAATCTTGATAAAGATGAAAGCAGTCGTCGTGAGATCCAAGCATTAATCGATAGTGGCGACAGCGAAGTATTAGCGGCACGTTTTAGTGGGCGTTTAGCTTTTGGCACCGCAGGCATTCGCGGTGTTGTTGGCGCAGGACCGATGCGGATGAATCGCCTTGTGGTACAACAAACGTCCATGGGGGTAGCACAATATTTGATGGCGCAGGTCAGTGACTGTGCTGAACGTGGTGTGGTTGTTGGTTATGATGGTCGCCATGACAGTAAGCAATTTGCCCATGATACGGCCATGGTGTTAGCCGCTGCAGGGATTAAAGTGTATCTCACGGTCAAGATTGCACCGACACCGCTGGTGGCCTTCGGTGTTCTGCATCTTGGCGCAGCGGCTGGCATTGTGGTGACTGCAAGTCATAATCCGCCGCAATACAATGGCTATAAGGTTTATTGGGGTAATGGTGCGCAGATTATTTCTCCCCATGACACAGGTATTGCTGCCTGTATTGAACATGCCGCCACAGCACCTATTGGTTTAATGTCACTAGAGAAAGCACGCTTAGCGGATCGTTTGGTGATGCTAGATGATGATTTTTATCAAGCTTATCGACAAGGTATTCGTCAGGCCGAGGTGCTGCAAAATCATACATCGCCAGAAAAAGTGAGTTTGGCTTACACCGCCATGCATGGCGTGGGGGCCGAGATGGCTGAAATGGTACTGAAGGATGCCGGGGTGACCCAGGTCTATAGCGTAGCGGCGCAACGAGAACCCGATGGCGACTTCCCTACGGTGAACTTTCCAAACCCTGAGGAGGCTGGGGCGATGGATTTGGTCATGGCAGAAGCGCATAAACACTCGGCGATGTTAGCGTGTGCTAACGATCCCGATGCCGATCGTTTTGCCGTAGCGGTTCGTCTCAGCCATGCCACGCCCGAGATGGATGCTAGTGCTGCCTATCAAATGTTAACGGGTGACCAGGTTGGCGTGCTCTTTGGTCACTATCTGTTGTCCCATGCCAGTGATGATCAGCGCCTCACGTGTCGCACCATTGTCTCATCCAGCTTGCTATCGCAAATTGCCACATCGATGAATGCGGTTTGCGAAACTACCTTAACAGGGTTTAAATGGCTCACCAATGTAGGGATGAGTAAACAATCTGCCGATAACCGCTTCATATTTGCCTATGAAGAGGCACTCGGTTACACCATAGGTAATATGGTGTGGGATAAAGATGGTCTTTCGGCCCTGGTTGCATTTGCGCAGCTCACTGCTGAGTTGGCATCCAAGGGACAAACGATTTGGGATCGCTTAGACGCCATCTATCGACAGTATGGTTTTTACCTTAATGAACAGGTCAGTATTGCTTTATCTGCGAGCGATATGAGTCAACCAACGATAGGTGATCGCCTTCGTCGTCAGCCACCGACTGAGATAGCGGAGCGCGCAATTATCAGTGTCGATGATATCAGTATTGGTATACGGCGTTTTGCCGACGGCAGTGAATGTGTTATCGACCTCCCTGTCAGTGATGTACTGATTTATCAGCTTGAAGGAGGCGCGAGAGTGATCGTAAGGCCTTCAGGCACTGAGCCGAAAGTGAAGTGTTACTACGAGGTGATTGAGCAATTCAGCGCCGATGATACCTTGCAGGATGTGCAGCAACGCGCAGCGCTGGCAATGGCTAAGCTAACCACAATGCATCAACAATCTTTAGCGTAAAGGCTCTCGCTTTCGGGTTTTAATATCGGCGGCAGTTTAACGTATTGTTGCCGTTATAACCCATTGAGTCAGCGTGCTTTGTTACTGCAATTGGTACGCAACAAGTGTTAAGATTAGGCATGATTTTTGTTGTGGGCCTGTCTGTTGATTAAGTGCTTTTTGATTATCTGTTGCTTGAGTATAGGCTTACTGCCTATGCTACTGGTTGTCGCCCAAGCGGCACCTATGGCTTTGCTAGGGAATGCTAAAGCGGCGAGCACACGCCAAGATGAGCCTTCTGCCAGCAAAGCGCCTTCAGCCGAGCAAGCCTCTTCACCTAAGCTCGCCGAGGCGCCAGCAGATGATCCCTGTTTCAGCCAGTCTCAAATGGACACTAGTTTTGACCAAGCCTTTGACTATCTAAATACTAAATTTTGCCAACCTGCCATTTGGTTTGACAGCTTTTTTGTCGATGATCGGATAGAAGAAGATGCCCGAGCCGGCACCATAGTGCGCTGGTATAACGACTTTTCCTACTACGAGAAAGAGGGATTTAAGTATCGCGCAAACCTGAATGCAAGACTCAATTTACCAGGGGTGAATAAGCGGCTCAAACTGATTTTAGACTCCACCGGTGAGGATGACCCCTTTGCATTTCTCAAAGGGCCGGATGACACAGGTGAGCGTGATGTTGGATTGCGATATGATTGGTACTCGCGCGATCGAGTCAGTTTTAATCTGAGTGCCAATTTTAAGCCCAAGCTGCAGGCGCGTTGGCGTTATACCTATCCGCTGACCCAAAACACCATTACGCGTTTAACCCAAAAGCTCTATCAGGAGAAAAAGGTCACCGGTGAGTCCACCGAGTTCGATATTGAACACTCTTTTAATGAAACCTTTCTTGTCCGTTGGAGCGCTGTAGCTCAGTATGAAAATCGTGGTAATGGTTGGGAGTTTGGCAGTAGCGCTAAGCTATATCAATATATTAGTAACAAAGCGGCGATCAGCTATCAGGCCAGTATTTATGGCGTTGCTCAACCCTATCACTATGTCAAAAATGCTAATGTCGGTATGACCTATCGGCAAAACTTTCTTCGAGATTGGTTGTTTTATGCCATTACACCAGAGTACAACTGGGGCAAAGAGGATGAGCAAACACCACGACTTAATCAGGCCATCATTACGCTAAGTTTAGAGATCATGTTCCAAAATATTTAGATCCATATTTAAGTCTACTGACACTATGCTGTCAGTAGGGACGATTTACTCTATTTGGGTTGCTAAGTGTTTGAGCCGTTGTCGCAGTTGACAGGCACATTTAGCCTAATTCAAGGAGAGAAATATGTTACAGCAAGCACCGCTCGTTTGGGGCGAAATCGCCGTTGAGAATATGGATCGAGCTTTAGCATTTTATGGTCAACATTTTGATGTGAGCTTCCGCCGTGAAATCATGAATGATATGGAGATGGCGATATTGGAAACCGAAGATAAGCAAGCTGCAAGTATAGGTTTGGTGAAGCATGAAATGATGTTGCCAAGCATGAATGGTAGTGTCGTTTATCTGCATTTGTCCGATAAGCTTGAACCGCTTGTGGCGCGTTTAGCTGCTAACGGGGTCAGCATATTGTTGCCCGTGATGGCGATTAAAGAGGGGGAATGCGGTTTTATCAGCTTGTTTGTCGATAGCGAAGGCAATAAAGTGGGTTTGTGGTCAGCCAACCGATAACCATTGGTCATGGATAGGAGAGAAAGAGATGGAACTTGTTACCCTTCATAAGATGGTGATTCATGGCGTGACAACTCGGACTACTAATGCGGATGAAACTGTCGCAGAGAGTCAAAAAATCGCTCCGTTATGGCAGCGCTTTATGGGACTGTATGGCGAACAGATCATCAATAAGCAGCCGGCCTATGGTGTTTACTATGGCTATGAGTCCAACATGGATGGCGCTTATTCTGTCATGGTAGGGTTTATGGCGGATGGCGAGAACGGTGGGCTTATTGGCGATGGCCTTGAATCGATAACCCTAGCGCCGGGTAACTACTTACATTTTCATGCTCAAGGTGAGATGCCACAATCTGTGGTGGGCTTGTGGCAAGAGATCTGGCAATATTTTGCAGCGCCATCTTGCCCCTATACGCGTCAATATCTTACCGACTTTGAGTGCTATCCATCCGGTGATAGCGTTGATATCTATATCGGCGTCCATACCGCAATTTAACATTCATCATTGTGAGGGCGCTATCCATGGCGCCCTAATTTGGGGAGAGTGATGCGCCGCGCCGACCGTTTATTTCAAATTGTCCAGCTGTTAAAAGGGCGAAGACTCGTCACCGCGCAGCAGATGGCTGAACGCTTAGAGGTTTCAACACGTACTATCTATCGTGATATTCAAGATCTGTCCTTATCGGGTATTCCCATCGAGGGGGAAGCCGGTGTCGGTTACTTATTGAGGCATGAAGTCAACGTGCCGCCATTGATGTTTAATGAACAGGAACTTGAGGCGATACAAGTGGGGATGCGTATGGTTCAAGCTTGGGGGGGGCATGAGCTTTCCAGCGCGGCCAAACAGGCGATGATTAAAGTTGAAGCGGTACTTCCCGCTCGGCTTCAGGCATACCAGTCGTTGATGTTTGCCCCTGATTTTTACATCAATAACCAAGAGTTTGCTTTTTTAGATGTGTTACGTAAAGCCTCGCGGGAGCGAGAATATCTCCAGCTTAGCTACCAAGATGCCAATCAGAGCGCCAGCCAAAGGCTGATTAGGCCATTAGCCCTCTATTTTTGGAAAGGGGTATGGACACTGCTTGCTTGGTGCGAGCTGAGAAATGACTTTCGAAACTTTCGTGTCGACAGAGTGATTGACCTTGCTCCGCAAGCTGACCATTTTACGCTAACCCCTGGCCAGGAGATGACCGATTACATCGCCTTGATGCAGGCCCAATATCAGGAGTCCTTGTGACTGAGAGTCAATCTTATCTGGTGGTGTTTGATGGTATCTGTAATTTATGTCATGGCGCCGTCAGCTTTATTATCGCGCATGACCCTAATGCGGTGTGTCAGTTTGTTGCCTTGCAGAGTCCCACCGCACAAACTTTGCTTGCTAAGGCATCTATCTCACAAGCTGCAATGCAAGCGGATACCGTCTATTTGATCAAAAATGGCGAAGTTTTTATCAAGAGTGAAGCGGCGATTGAAATTGCTCAGTCCTTAACCGGTTGCTGGCCTTGGCTGCGTTTTTTTCGCTGGTTGCCGTTAGGGGTAAGAGATGGTTGCTATGACCTTATTGCGCGTTATCGCTATCGTCTATTTGGTCAGCGTCCGCTCTGTTTATTGCCTGACGATGAAACCAAAAGCCGCTTCGTGAAATAACGCGGCCGTGTGGTGCATACAATAGAAGGCTGACTTTTGCGCTTGTTTAAAGCTAACGGTTAGCTTAAGGCTAACAGTTGCGGTAAGAACAACGCGTCTTGCTGCGCTATTTCACGTTGCTCTGCGAGTACCTGTTGCAAGATGTCATGGCCCGTTAGCGGGTTTGCTAACACCACCCTAAACACCACAGAGGTTAAGCCTAAGTTGTTATCTGGCGTGATACGCGTGCGTGATACAAATGACTTGCCCTGTTCCCGTTGACGCTTTTGCACAAACTTAGTTAAGCCATCGAGTAGCTGGTTTATTTGGGTCACTAACTCTAGGTCGTCATGCTTGACTGCATGAGTCAGTAGGGCTTGTACTTGAGCTGGCACATAGCGATAAGTCAGCAGGCATAGCTCTGGCGCCGATACCAACTGAAAATCACCTTGCTGCTTAATCAGTTCGGCAAAATAGCGTGCTTTTTCTAAGCTGTTGTTAATCAGTATCTCATAGCCGTCTCGGCCAATGACCTGTAAACAAGCATGCACTAACATCGCCATCCCAGGGCGCGAACCCTCTAGGGTTTGGCTGCCTAAATCTTTTGAACCTTTACGCAGAATATATTCGGCGTGATGTTTAATGGCGTTGGCAAATTCAGGGTCTTTAAACAGCACCATGCCTGCGCCCATAGGTACATACATCTGTTTATGGGCATCAATGGTGATGGAGTCGGCCCGCTCGATACCTGCCAGCAGATAACGATATTTGTTTGATAACAGGCTAGCGCCGCCCCATGCGGCATCTACATGGAAGTGACACCCTAACGTATGGGCTAAGTCGGCCAGTTCATTCAGTGGGTCGATATTACCGGTTTCTGTGGTGCCAGCAACGCCAACAATAGCCATCACTTTGATATTTTTTGCCGCAAGCTGTTCAGCGGCTTGGCGCATTTTATCTACATCGACTTTGTTGTCATCGCTACAGGGAATACTGACAATATTGTCACGGCCTATGCCTAACAGATCGGCCGATTTTCCAAGGGAGTAGTGCCCTCGGGTTGACACCAAAATGGCTAAATCGTCATAGCCATAATGACGTAGACCAGCCATTAGGCCTGATGCCGCGATCCCTTTAAAGTCGCCACTAGCTTGTAGTACACGGTTACGGGCAATCCATAATGCGGTGATATTGGCCACGGTGCCGCCGGAGCAAAATGCCCCAAGAGAGTGGCTAGCACTGTGCATCCAATTGTTATAAAAACTATCGCTTTGGCCATATACCAAATGGTGCATCATGCCCAGCACTTGACGCTCTAACGGCGTGAAGGCTTTGGATGTTTCTATCTTAACGAGGTTTTGATTCAGCCCGACCATCATCTTAGACAGTGGCAAGACAAAGTAGGGCAGCGCAGAGGTCATGTGACCGATAAAGCTCGGTGCAGAGGTGTGCACGCTGTGGGCTACTAGGGTTTGCATCATCTGCTCGGCATAGTCGGAGACAAAGCTCGGTGAGGCTGGAACCTGGTGCGCTTGGAAATCTTTTTCTATCTCGGTTAACGGCTTTTCGACAGCAACAATGTTCTCTTTAAGAAAGCCCATTAGGTTTTCAGAGAGCTCTTTTTCAATTTGCCCCAAGGTGGAATGGGGCGCTTCTGGCAGGGTGAATATGCGCATTAACGCTTCTTCGGATGCCGTTGCTTGTCGTGGTGGTTTTGATGTCATCGAACTGTGTCGCTTAACTGAGACTCAGCCTAAAATGCAGGCATCTAGTCGGTCAAAAAAAGGAGCTAACTGTACTGTAAGCTGTATACGGCATCAAGGAGAAAAATGAAATGCTTGGTCGACTCAGTGTAAAGAAGCGAGTCAGTCTATTGACCTGAACTCGCGCCTTACCCTTATCTAGGCCGATTGGTGTTATACAATGCAGCAATGTTAATAGAGGTTGTGTAGAGGTTGTGCTTGGCATTGCTCAATACACTCTCTAGAGCCATGGCTCGGGGGGTAATGGAAAAAATGGCATCAATACCATGCTCAAGTAAGATGTTGGCATCATCGCTGACACACCCAGCAATAGCGATTACAGGAATACCGAGTTTATTGGCTTCACGTGTCACGCCCATTGGGGTCTTGCCATGTAATGTCTGACTATCTAAGCGCCCCTCTCCTGTGATCGCAAGGGTTGCGCCTTTAAGAGTGTTAGCCAAGCCCACCGCCTTCATGACAATATCGATGCCGGGCTTTAGGTCAGCATTAAGAAAGGCTAACACTGCAAACCCCATGCCGCCAGCCGCGCCAGCGCCAGGAGAGTGTCGATGGTCGGTTAAGGTCTGTGTTGCCGTGACATCGGCTAACTGAGACAGGGCTTTGTCGAGCTGTTCAATCATCTCTGTTGTCGCGCCTTTTTGAGGGCCAAAGACCGCAGAGGCCCCGTTGCTGCCGCAAAGTGGGTTGTTGACATCACAGGCAACCTCAAGTTGACAGCGTGACAGCCCAGGATGCAACTGGCTAATATCGATAGTACACAGTTGTGCAAGGGCTGCTCCACCAGGGGAGATAGGTTGACCATGGGCATCAAGAAAATGTGCGCCAAGTGCTTGTAACATCCCCACGCCCCCATCGTTGGTAGCACTCCCGCCTAAGCCAAGAATGATATGTTTGATCCCCGCATTGAGGGCATGGCAAATTAGCTCGCCTGTACCATAGCTGGTGGTATATTGCGGATCGCGGCGACTGTGAGGCACATGTTGGAGCCCCGATGCAGCGGCCATTTCAATCACTGCCGTGTGGGTATTCTCGCCACCCATAATACCGTAGTGGGCACTGACCGGCTCACCAAGGGGGCCGATAACCGTCAGCTCAATTATTTTACCGCCGGTCGCATCAACCATAGATTGCACCGTTCCTTCGCCGCCATCAGCAACGGGCACTTTTACATAGTCAGCATTGGGGAGCACTTCACGAAATCCGCGTTCAATTTCGTTCGCAACTTCCATAGCGCTCAGGCTTTCTTTGTATGAATCGGGCGCAATGACTATTTTCATTGATATTTCCTATAAGTCAGGGGGGAATAACCAGAGTTAATGGCTGTCATGATACTGGTAGGCATCATGACGGCCATGACAGGCTTTAGAGTAGAACGAGGCTGAGTAAATAGACAAGTATCATGGCGGTCACCCCTTGTACTAAGGTTGCCATGGTTTGTGCTTTATAGGCTTGTTTAACACTCATGCGGCTAAATTGGGTGACGACCCAGAAAAAACTATCGTTGGCGTGGGAAACGGTCATGGCGCCTGCACCAATGGCCATCACTGTCAGCACGCGGCCCATGTCGCTGGCAAGACCAATATCACCCAACATGGGCGCAACAAGTGCTGAGGTTGCGACGAGCGCCACAGTCGATGAACCTTGAGCTGATTTAAGCGCCGCTGCAACGATAAAGGGCATAAAGATGCCAATGCCCAATGCTGACAGCGAACTACCCAAAAAGGTTCCGATCTCAGTGGCTTTTAACACTGCGCCAAATGCACCACCTGCACCCGTGATAAGCAAAATCGGGGCAGCGACCACGAGCCCTTGGCTGATGCGCTCGCTAAACTCCTTAATCTTGTTACTGCCTTTTAATAGCAGTAGCGATAATAGTAGACCTATCATCAGTGCGTTCACGGGTTGGCCAAGGAATACCAATAGGTCAAATAGCCCATCAGTCCCAAGGGGCTTAGAGGGGAAGTTGGCAATCGATCCTAGGCAGATCAGTAAAATCGGGACAAAGATAGGAGCAAAGGCTTTGGCCGGAGAAGGCAAGGTGCCGTACGCGGCTTTGAGCGATTCAAAATCTTCAACGTGCTGTTTTAACTCTTCAGCGCCCTCGCCATCGGGTTCGACATTAGCAAAGCGGTTAGCCCATAGCATTCCCGCTAGAGCGGCAACGGCAGCCACAAATACCCCCACACCGATGACTAGACCGAGGTTTGATTCAAGGCCTAAGTTACCTGCCGCCGCAATAGGACCGGGTGTTGGCGGTACAAAAGTATGCGTGGCATAAAGGCCCGTTGCGAGTGCGACACTCATCGACACGCTTGAGACTTTCATGCGATTGGCCATGGATTGCTTTAATGAGTTGAGGATGACAAACCCCGAATCACAGAACACAGGAATAGAGACCAAGTAACCTATGATTGACATGGTCAGTGTTGGAAAGCGTTGTCCCAACACTTTAATGACCACATCAGCCATGGTTATTGCCGCGCCACTCTTCTCTAAAATTGTACCGATAATGGTACCGAGCACAATAACCAGACCGATATAGCCTAATATACCGCCAAACCCTGTAGTGATGGTTTTGGCAATATCGCTACTCGGCAGCCCATAGGCAAATGCCGCAATAAATGAGGCTAAAATCAGGGTTAAAAATGGATGAAGTTTAAACTTGGAGGTAGCAATGACGATAAACGCAATCACCGCTAGCAGGATCAGTACTAGGTTCATAGGGGTCCCTATCTTGGGTTAGTATTGTTTATTAATTTGAACTATGACCCGCTTAGTCTGCGTCACATATGTGAGGGCTAAGGTATTTCAGGCTTTGGCTATTATCCGCAGATTAAGACAATCTGGCTTTATTCTTACCCACTAAAATAAGCCAATAATTACATTGATTTTTGTGCGAGCGCACAAAGCTGGGCGGGCGACAAACCCAAATGGCCCCATTTGGGTTTGCTGTACAGCGGTTAATGAGTTACTTGCTTAGCGCATGAGCGCGACAAGCCTCGCCGAAGGTTTGAAATAACTTGATTGAATCGGGGTTGTCACGGGTCTGCCACTCAGGATGCCACTGAACACCTAAAATAAATTGCTCGAAGGCAGGGCCATGAATCGCTTCAATTAGGCCGTCGTCAGCATGAGCGAGTGGCTCAAGGCCCTCACCTAAGGTATCTATGCCTTGGCCGTGAAGTGAGTTAATCGTGGTGCAGTCGCCTAATAGGGCATGCAGCCAAGTGCCTGGGACAATGTTTACCGTGTGCCGTGGACCATACTGTTCATCGACCGATGTATTAGGGTCTTCACGATGGTCATCAAGATGATCTTCGGCATACACTTTTTGGTGCAGATCACCACCAAGGGCGACATTGATCTCTTGCATGCCTCGGCACACGCCCAATAACGGCAGTTTGCGTTTTAATGCGGCATGAATAATGGCAATGTCAAAATTGTCTCGGTCTACATCTTGAGTCTTTTCAGGGGTGAGGTTTTCTTGGCCATAAAGCGCAGGGTCAATGTTTGACCCTGCTCCTGAAAGGTAAACGCCATCGGCCATATCAAGGTACTGTTCAATGTCATCAATACCAAAACAGCTTGGCACCAGCAATGGGATACAGTTGGCAAATTCGACAATGGGTTGCATATATTTGTGGGTCATGACTTGGTAGGGGTGGCCATTTCTGTCTTGTCGTCCCATGGTCATTAATATCGTGGGTTTCTTAGCGTTTTTTGTTTGTGTTGTGGGCATAGATCACCTGATGCAAATATCATTAATGAGCTTTCGTCTTAGCCGTTTCATCATGCTAAATTCGAAAGGCGAACACGTGATAAGTTCACATTGTTCGAGCTTCAGTCTGCCCCAATATTGTTCGTTATGTCAAACAAATTTAAAGTGATGTTTTTAATATTTTACGCTAGTAATCATTTTGCCCTAGTAGTCATTTGATGGAAGGGGAAAGGTTACTAACCGTGACTGGCTTTTGGCTAGCGTCGAATGATGAATGGGTAAGGGGGGAGGTACTTCACCCTATAGCAAAGTACGCTAACCAGTATCGTTAGCCTTTTTTATTAGCCCAGTAGCCACAGTATAGCCAACCAACTGGCGGCATAGTAAAATTAAGCAGTAGCGCGTAAAGACCAACTAATGCCAAATTGTCGGCCTTTCCCTTAGCAAATTTTAGTGTGCTAACGATCATGATGATGGCTAATACAAACACGATTTGGCCTATCAGTGTCGCGTTTATCGACATGTAAAATCCTTTATTAAATGACTAGAGTGGGCGATTGCCGCTCACTCTATCTGCAGTTATGTGCTCGTTACTGTAATGGCTATTTTGGATCAGTGGACGAACTTGCGAGGCATAACCCTATTGGGCATTCGCTCAAACGCCAACAGCCAAAGGATAGGCATGAATAAGATTTCTAAAAATATCCCCACCGAGCCAGCATCACCGCGTAACAAGGTGTCATTAAAAAACCTAACAATGCCTACGGGATCCCAAGGCACATAATGGATGTTGCCGTGTAAACTCATTGAGAGAACAATAACAAGGCCAATGCATAACCACTTGTTATCAGATTCATAACTGTGGACAAGGTAGGCTGGGAGTAGGGCCGCTAGACCAATACCGATAAAATTTTGGGCGATATGGTAAAAATGGAAGTTATCTTGCCATTGAAACCACCAAAATATTTTACCGGCAGCAGCGACTCCAATAGCGGCAATAGATAGTGCGTAGTAACAAATCGCCAGGCTGATACTCAATAAGAGCAATCTAACAACAGTCATCTTTTCTTCCTTGAACGGTTAATGATCTGCGCATGTTAGCGCAAAGCTTGTGCGCTAACATGCGCGGTAATTATTCGCTAGTCAACTGTATAGCTTTTTCTTAATGGGGTTGTACAGGTTATACATTGAGGCGTGGCCACATTTGCAAGGTACCGACGGCGTACAATAATCCTATGGTTAAGCATATCCCTGAACTCACTAGCCAGAACGTCAGGCTATTGCCTGGAAACATTGGCATTAGCCATATAAAACCGACACCACGGATTAAATAGATAGATGAAATAACAATTAAAGCTAAACGAATAAGAGGCAGCTGACGAATCACCTTTGCGGCAGATAAACCGTATAAAGTCCAGATTGAAAGTACAACGACAATCACTGACGTAACGGCTGAAGGATACCAATGACCTTGCTCTGCTAGTGTTGCCATCTGTTCACCTGCACCGAAAAAACGATACCAATCACCACCAAAGATGATACAACCTAAATGAGCCATTGCAGCTAAACCACTGCAATAAGCAGCCAAAACTAAGGCTTTATTCTCTGCGTTGAACATTATTCCTCCTTAAAAATGGCTAACGCTTTGGCTAGGGACGACTGCTATTTACGTGCCCCTGCCCAACTTGTTGGGCGAACTCAACAAACTTGTTATGAGTCACAAGGTTTAATGCCATGTGTATTCCAATGTTTCAGCATGTATAGGTTAAAAGTTGAGGCATAAATAGGTGCTATTGCTTGCAACTTTTCTTGCTCGTAACTATCGACCATATCCGAAATTTGAATTAATCGCACCTTGTCGTCAGTGATACATTCTTCATCAAAATATGGAACCGTGATAAACATACCAATAACGCCGACAAATCGACGATCTCCACTCGCAATTGATTTTTCAAAATCTTCTTTGGGATCTGCATTTAGTAACCACTTCAGCTCCTCGGAGACTTTGCTTTCACCTGTATTCACAACCTAATAGAGAAAATATGACTAAAAAGAGAATCCGTAGTTTCATTTTTTGAATGACTCATAGCGTCGAGATCTGGAGGGAGGATTAGGGGCACCCGCGAGTAAACGTTCTGTAGCAGCGTCTTATTAAGTAATAGATTTCTATTGTCTCTTTACGCATTTGGGTAAGTTCCTAATTTCTTTTTGGGGGTTGAATGATTCGCCGGCAAAATTGAACAAGTTGATATAGAGGTTTCTACAACAATTGATTAAATCACTTAAGGTGACAAGCGTCAAAGAAATAAGTACTTCGATACAGTAGCGTTAATATCAGTGTCGAACTTAGATCTCAGGCAGATAGTCATGAACAGATTTTCAATACCACTATTCACAGCACTTATCCTCATGACAAGCGTTAACGCTTGCGCTGATGACGATCTCATTATCCTTACCGCGAGTCAGTTTCAGGAGTGTATAGATGCCTCTGTGATACTAAAGCAAGATGTTAAAGAGGCGGACGAGCGCACTGACATTATAGAAAGAGACAGCAAGCACAACACTGCCTACAGTGGTGCGATTGAAGGGCTTGAATTTAGAATTAAATCTTTTGAAGAGGAATTTTGGTCTGATATTGGCTATGAACTGATGAACTTAGATTTCGAGCTCATGGATCTAGATGAGGAACGTCATTCTGTAGTGGTCAACTAATATTGGCCACGATCTTAGAGTTTAACCAGAACAATCGTTCCGATTCATTGGGCGTCAGTCCGCCGTTATATTGATGTGGACGAAGCTGGCAGTAATATCCAATTATGTATCGTGTAATTTCGTTCTGAGCTTCTGTAAAATTACGATACCCTGTTGTTGGTATCCATTCTGTCTTAAGGCTCCTAAAAAAGCGTTCCATTGGACTATTATCCCAACAATTCCCACGTCGAGATAAACTTTGTTTGAGCTGGTATCGCCATAAAAGTTGTCGATATTTTCTGCTTGTATAGTGAGTCCCTTGATCGCTATGGAACATAACATCTTTAGGTTTACCACGACCTTCATAGGCCATCGTAAGCGCTTTGCCAGTTAAACGGCTATCAGGTGATAATGACATAGCCCAGCCAATCACTTTACGGGCGAATAGATCAATCACAACAGCTAAGTACATCCAGCGGTTACCAGCCCACACGTAGGTGACATCACCAACCCAGACTTCATTCGGAGCTGTAACTGCGAATTGTCGACCTAGGTGATTAGGGGTTTCAATATGTTCTAGCGTGCCTTTTCGGTATTTGTGCTTAGGAACCTGACAGCTAACTATACCAAGCTCTTTCATCAACTTAGTGGCACGATAGCGGCTTAGCAAGACACCTTGCTGGCTAACCATATCTGCAATGGTTCTAGCACCAGCCGACCCATTACTTGCAGTGTGTACTTCGCTAACTAGGCTCCGAAGTTTAACTTTATCGGCATTAATGGTTGTTGGCCGCTTTTTCCAATATTTGTAACTACTACGATGAATACTGAACACTTCGCATAATGTTTTTATGCTGTAGCTCTGCCTGAGTTTCTCAATTATTAAGAATTGTTCAGTGAGTCCGACATCAACAGAGCTGTGGCCTTTTTTAATATTTCGTTGTGCTCTTGGAGGCGAGCGAGTTGCTTTTTTAACTCTCGAATTTCAATTTGTTCTGGTGATATAGGTGATGCTTTAGGTTGCTTACCTTGTCGCTCTTCTCTTAATTGTCGAACCCATTTATCCATGGTTGATTTGCCTACACTCATGGCTTGAGCAGCTTCAACAATTGAGTAATTTTGATCTAGCACTAATTGAGCTGATTCAAGTTTGAACTCTGCGCTAAAAAGTCTTCTTGTACGTTTTTTCATAGTGTCACCTGTTAACTTATGAGGTGATGATATCACCTCTAACTAGGTGGCCAAATTCACCGTACCACTACA